>JAUZPB010000049.1 GCA_030706145.1 Bacteroidota bacterium | reverse complement strand
GGTCAAATAATAACCTATTTGACCAGATTATACTAATATTTCTTTTTATTTTGCTATTTGAAGAATAGCTGTCACTGGAAAATGATCACTATATCCTCCAAGATATCTCTTTCCACCATATGTTGGGAATGGAGAGTCCTTATACTTACCACTTCTGGTTACCATGAATTCTGGGCGGTAGACTTCAAAAGATTCGCATTTGTAAAACTTTTCCATAACGTGTTTTGATACTATTATATTATCAAGCATATTCCAGTTGCCTCGGTAGAAATAAGAGCCGTCTTTTGCAAGGTGTTTGTGAAAGGCAAGATTGTAAAGATCTGAATTATTTTTGGATAATGCTTCGCATTCGAAATTAATAGCATCAAGTGTCTTGTTTAGAGACTCATTTGATGGCTCATCATTAAAATCTCCCATTATCAATATATTTGAATTTGTATTCATCTTAAATAACTTATCTATATCCTGCCTGAGAGTTTGAGCAGCAGCCTCTCTGTTTTGGTCAGATTCATTTTCTCCACCCCGCCTTGATGGCCAGTGATTTGCATAAACATATAAGGTGTCTTTCCCAGGTAATATAAATGCTGAGCATAAAATTAGTCTGGTTGGATGATTATCCGAAAGCTTTACAGTATCTGCATGCTGTCCTGCAAAGGTAAGTATATCTGCATTATAAATTATTCCAACATCTATTCCGCGGGAATCCGGACAGTCAGCATAAGCTATTTTATAATTCTTGTCGCTTAGATATTTTTGAATCAGCGTATCTAAAAGACCCTGGTTTTCAACTTCCTCAACACTTAGTATATCTGGGCCATTGCCATTGTTCATTGAATGAATGACTTTTGCAAGATTTGACAGCTTCTTCTCGAGCCTTTCTTGTGTCCACTCCAAAGCTGAACTAGGTAGAAACTCCTCGTCTTCTTTTTGCGGGTCATCAACAGTGTCAAAAAGATTTTCAAGATTCCAATTTGCGACAAAGATTTGCTTCCCTTTGTCCTGTGGGAAAAGTATTGTATTAATAAATACAAATAAAAATACTATCGTAAGTAAGAAATTTTTAGATCCCATATAATTCCCTATAAAGTATTTACCCTTTTTAAGAGTCTTTAATACAAATTATTAAGAAGCAAAGATAAGCTTTTAGATCTTATTTTGAAACAGCATCCTATTATAGGAGAAAAAAGTTAAGAAAAATAAAGCTTAGACTGTATATTGTTTTATTTTGCTTTTTATTATATTCACGGAGTTAATTTCTAAGGTAAATGAGCTCAAGACTTAAATATTTAATAGCCTTCTTTTTACTGGCCGGTTTTGTCTTCAACTTTGCTCATTCGGAGTTGGACTTTCTGACTACGGAAAATGATATTGCTCATGAAGCTCATGACTATTGTCAGCTTGTCAATGCCGCTTCCGAAAAGGATATCGACTCCTCGCACTCCCATGCGCTGAAGAATTATCATACTGAATTTATTTTCTTCAGTATAATACCTGAAAGTCCTACGGATTTTAATAGTTTATTAAAACATTGCATAACTTTTTCTCCAGGAGAATCTGATCTCTCCAGTACCCCTCTATTTATCCGTGAACGGATACTTCTTATTTGATTTAGCATACTTTCTCCCAAATAATTTTTTTCTATCTCTGTTTATATCTTTCATCTTTATTTATCCTGCCAAGGCTGAATAATAATGAGTTGTATTATAATTACTGTTTGAAACATTATTCTTAAGGACGAAAATGAATATCTCTTATTTCATTTCGCTTGTCATGTGCATTTCAACTATTGTATATGGTCAACAAGTAAAATTAGAAAATTCACTTTCTTTGGAGGAAGCTATTTCTATTGCTCTTAAAAGTAATCCGGAAATAAGGTCTTCTGAAGAAAGGATCAATGCAACCAAAGGCAGGTTCTGGAGTGGGATTTCTCCTGTAGCCCCGGAACTTTCAGTTAATTATGAGTTTGTTCCAAAAGGACAAAGCTTTAGTAACTATGGCGAAAAGTCAATCGAATTAAGTCAGGCTTTTGAATTCCCTACGAGCTATTTTTTGCGTAGCTCTAAATATTCTTTTGAAAGCGAGATCGCCAGAACTGAGTTCTTGCAGACTCAAATTTCTTTAACCTCAAGGGTAAAGGAAGCATACTACAATGTCCTCTTTAGAGAACAAATGCTGGTAATTGCAAAAGAAAATCTTTCAATTGCAGAGGATTTCTATAAAAAAGCAGAGATCCGCGCAAATTGTGGCGAGGGCACTAATCTCGAAAGACTTACTGCAAAGGTTCAATATTCCGAAGCACAAAATAATCTTGAATCTTCTTTAAATAGGCTTAAGTCATCTTATTCCGATTTGAACTTTGTTCTTGGTAAAGATAAACAGAATGATTACTCTTATAAACTTACTGATAGTCTGGATTTCAAACCTGCTGAATTTACATTGGATAAATTATACGATGAAGCTATTTTAATTAATCCAGAGATGAAAATATCAGAACTTAGGCTTAATTCCTCTTCAGTCGATAAAAAACTTGCCTGGTCAGGCCTGCTCCCTGGCTTTAGCTTATCATATTTTAACCAATCACAAAATGGTTCTTCTGGCTTCTATGGCGGTAGTTTTGCAATCTCCGTCCCACTGTGGTTTATGTTCGATCAGCGAGGAAAGATTGAGGAAGCTTCTGCATTGGCTTTGGCTTCAGAAGCTGAAATGAGACTTACAAAAAACTCTGTTTTTCTGAAGATAAACAAAGCTTTCTCTAACCTAAAAAATGCTGAAAAACAGGTGCTCCTTTTCCAGAAGGAAATATTACCACAATCTGAGGAGATATATCGGGCTGCATTTAATAGCTTTGATGCTGGTGAAATATCTTATCTGGAATTTCTTCAGGCAAAGCAAACCGTTATAAGTTCAAGAGGCAGTTTTCTTAATAGCCTCCTTGACTATAACATGGCTTTAGTATCTCTTGAAGAAGCAACTGGCAAGAGATTTAGATAATCTTAATAAATATTTTGTCGAACCTTTACGAAGTTAATAATAAGGAATATATAGAATGTTAGAAGCTAAGAGAATTCTTGTTGTTGTATCCCTTTTTCTTGCAATCTTCTCCTTTGCAGGATGCAGCAAAAAAAGTGAGGCTAAATCTGATAAAGAAAAAGAAGAAACTCACTCAGAAATAATTAAACTGAGTGATAAATCAATAGGTGAAATAGGCCTAAAAACTGAAACACTTACTAGTCAACCCTTTAAAGGGTATTTGACTTTACCTGCAAAAGTAATAACAAATCAGGATAATGAAGCACAGGTCGGATCTTTAGTGCAGGGAAGAGTTCATAAGGTGTTCGTTAGGGTTGGTGACTTTGTTAAACCAGGACAAGCCTTGATGCAGGTCGAAGGATTAGAGATTGGTGAAATAAAAGCCGGATTCCTTACCTCTAAAGCTAACCTGGATTTCAAAAAAGCTAATTACGAAAGGCAAAAACTTCTTTTAGAACAAAACGTTGGATCTAGAAAGTCTTTGCTTGAAGCTCAGTCAGAATATGAAAAAGCACTTGCTGAGTTTAATGCAGAGGATAAAAAAATCCATTCGATTGGACTTACAGATAATGAAGTGCTAAATGGAAAGGGAAGTCATTCGGATGAACACACCTCAGGAACACTTACTATTAAGGCTCCCATTGCAGGTTATGTGGTTGAACGTAATGTTGTTATTGGTCAGCTTGTTGATGGTACAACAAATGCCTTTAGGATCATAAATACAAATTCGGTTTGGGTCGATGGACAGCTAAATGAAAAAGACGCAAGTAAACTTACCGAAAAGACAAATGTTATTTTTACTTCCACTGCTTTCCCGGATAAGAAATTTAACGGAAAGCTGAGTTATATAGGTAAAGTTGTAGATGAGAAGTCTAGAACCATTACAGTCAGAGCTGAATTTAATAATGTTAACAACTCTTTAAAACCACAAATGTTTGGTGAACTTAAGATTCCTGCTGCAAAAGATGCAAGCATGCTTATGATTCCATCTGAAGCACTTGTTAAGTTTGACAACATTGATTATCTCTTCATTCAGAAAAAGCCCAATACCTTTGAAAAACGCCAGGTCGTAATTGGCTCTTCACAAGATGAGATGACTGAAATAAAAGATGGAGTAAAGGAAGGGGAAAACGTCGTAATCAAAGGTGCATTCTACCTAAAATCCGAACTCCTTAAATCTGAACTTGAGGAGGACTAAGAATGCTTGAAAAAATAATTTCCAGGACTTTGAATCAGAAAGGAATGATCGTCTTTCTGGTTCTTGTAATAGTTGCCTGCGGGATATATTGCTTTACAAATCTTCCTATTGATGCTTTCCCTGATGTGACTAATATTCAGGTAGATGTTGTAAGTTATGCAAATGGACTTTCTGCTGTCGAAATTGAAAGGGCCGTTACATACCCTATTGAAATGTCAATGCGCGGATTACCTAAAGTAAAACAAATGAGATCCGTTACGAAATTTGGACTTTCAATCGTTACTGTGATATTTGATGATGATGTTGATATTTATTTTGCAAGGCAGCTTGTATTTGAACGCCTGGCCGAAGCAAAAGAAGTCGTACCCAAGGGTGTCCAGGTTTCAATGGGACCAATTGCTACTGCAATGGGCGAGATATATCAGTTTACACTTCAGGGCAATATGCCTTCTGACCCGCTGAAGAAAAAGGATTACTTGACAAACTTAAGAACTCTTGAGGAATGGGTAGTAGATCCCTTGCTTAAAAGCGTTCCAGGTGTAAATGAGATAAATTCCTTTGGCGGATATTTTAAACAGTACCAGGTAGTTGTCCAGCCGGAAAAGTTATTACAGTATGACGTAACGCTTGACGAGGTGTTCTCTGCTATTGAGAAAAATAATCAGAATGTCGGTGGTAATATAATTGAGAAATACTCTGACCAGTATATTATTCGCAGTGTTGGACTGATAAAAAATACATCGGATCTGAACAATACCGTACTAAAGTCATTTAATGGTACCCCGGTTTATCTGAGCAATGTAGCAGAAGTTAAAACCGGTGAAGCTGTTAGACAGGGTGCCTCAATGATGAATGGAAAAGATGAGGTAGTTGGTGGCATCGTAATGATGCTAAGGGGAGAAAACGGAAAAGAGGTTGTTAAACGTGTCGATGAAAAAGTAAAAGAGATAAATGACAATAATATTCTTCCTTCAGGAATAAAGATCGTTCCTTACTACGATCGCTCGGATATTGTTAATGCGAGCGTAAATACTGTTACACGTGCACTACTTGAAGGTTCCATCTTAGTTCTTATTGTTCTTTATCTGCTTTTAAGAAGCTTCAGGGGAGCTGTCGTTGTACTTATAGCTCTGCCATTATCACTGCTTGCTACTTTTGTTGTAATGAAAGTATTTTCTCTGGGCGCTAATCTTATGTCTTTAGGTGGACTTGCTATATCTATTGGAATGATAATAGATGCAACAATAATTCAAGTTGAAAATGTTCAGCGTCACTTAAGTGATTCAAAGCAGGAAAAGCCCGGTATATTAACTGTCCTGAAAGCAGTTCTTGAAGTCCGAAAACCAAGTATCTTTGGGGAGCTTATTATTGCAATTACTTTCATTCCTATTCTTTCGCTTGAGGGTATAGAGGGAAAAATGTTTAGCCCTCTTGCAAAAACAGTTGCTATTGCTCTTTTAGCTTCATTGTTTCTTTCAATTTTTGTAATACCAGTACTCTGTTCAATTATTCTAAAACCTCAACCTGAAAAAGAAAGCAGGGTTATGAACTTTATTAGAAACTCATATTCCCCAATGCTGGACTACTGTATGAGAAAAAGAAAAGTAGTTGTAGCTATAGCTGGTATATTTCTCTTAATATCCTTACTGATCATTCCACACCTTGGGACAGAGTTTATACCAATAATGGACGAAGGAGCTTTTGATATGGATGTCTCTCTTCTTCCTGGTGTATCATTGGATAAAGCAATGGAGGCCAACAAACTTATTGGCGAAAAATTGAAGAAATTCCCTGAACTGAAAACTGTTGTATCAAGGACAGGGCAGACTGAAGTTGCTTTGGATACCAGAGGAGTTGACAAAACTGGTTATGTAGGCGTTATGTATCCAAAAGATGAGTGGAAAAGCGGTGATAATAGGGAAGAGCTTACAAACAGAATGAGAGATTCTATCTCTACTATTCCAGGCATCGCTTTTAGCTTTAGCCAGCCTATCCAGTGTAGAATTGACGAATTGGTTGCTGGTACAAAAGCTCAGCTTATACTAAAACTCTTTGGTGAGAACCTGGATATACTTAAAGAAAAGAGTAATCAAATAGTAAAGGTCCTTTCTACTATTGATGGTGTAACCGATCTTGTAGCTGAAAAAATCTCTGGACAACCCTATCTTTCAATTGAGATTGATAGAGCAAAGATTGCACGCTATGGACTTAATATAAGTGACATTCAGAACGTCATTGAAATTGCTGTGGCTGGCAAAACCGCATCAGAGCTTTATGAAGAGAACAGAAATTTCGATATCGTTGTACGACTGCCAGAGGAAAACAGAAACTCTGTTGAAACTATTGGTAATATTCTTATTCCTACACCTGGAGGCTCCAGGGTTCCACTTAGTGATCTTGCTTCAATTGCTCTAACAGAAGGACCTGTTCAGGTTAGCCGTGAAGATGGAATTCGCAGAATTGGAATTGAAATGAATGCTAAAGGAAGAGATATTGGCGGCCTTGTTGCTGAGGCAAAGGAAAAAATTAAGGAAAAGGTTAAACTTCCCTCTGGCTATTATCTGACATGGGGAGGTCAGTTTGAAAACCAGCAAAGAGCTATGAATAAACTTATGATAATTGGCCCAATTGCTATTGGTTTAATATTGCTCCTGCTTTTTGTAACATTCCGTTCCATTAGACTTTCACTTCTTGTGATCTTGAACTTGCCTTTTGCTCTTATTGGCGGTGTGTTTTCGCTGTGGATCTCAGGCCTTTATCTGTCGGTTCCTGCCTCTGTAGGCTTTATTGTCCTATTTGGCGTGGCAGTCTTGAACGGAGTGGTCCTGGTTTCACATATATCACACTTGCATTCTTCTTCGGAAAACATAGACTTAAATGAGGCAATAAGATTAGGAAGTATTGATAGGCTCCGACCAGTTCTTATGACAGCTTTGATCTCTATTTTTAGCCTTGTTCCAATGCTGTATGCAACGGGCGCTGGATCAGAAGTTCAGAAACCTCTGGCAACTGTTGTTGTTGGTGGACTAATTACTTCAACACTGCTTACTCTGCTTCTTATTCCTTCAATGTATAACTGGTTTGAAAAAGAAAAGAAATAAGTTTTTGTAAAATATTATCTTCTATGAAGGAGGAAGCCCTTCCTCCTTCTGAAATTTTCCCCAAATCACTGCTTCTTCAAATAAATAGCTTTGCGCAGCTTTAACACCAATTAGGTGACTTGATTTTTACCTATAGAATCTTTAAGTAATAATGCCACTACAATGCGATTTTACCTTTGCAATTTGATCTATAATTGGTCATATTCAAAACAAAAGGAGGGATTTCATTATGCAGGGAGAAAACAAATCCGTTAAGGAAATGCTTATTGAGTGCAATAAGCTTTGTAAATACCTGGGAGCCCATCCGTTTTGCTATTTTGATGATAACCTTGTCGAGCTCTACAAAAAAGCTGATCCAATAAGCAGTAGCCATATCGAATGGATGCCTGACTCAGAAAAAATGACTGTCAACATTAAGTATTTTACAGATCAATACCCATATTCACAGTGGGAGATTAGTGAGGTTTCAAGTAAACACCTTGAAAATGCTCTTAAAACTCTTTATACACAACTGAAAAATGAAGCAGTACTTAAGGCGAAATCGGAAATTCCTGACTCTATTTTGGAACACCTTGCTGAAGAAAGAGTTGAAAAAATTCTTCACTAGAATATTATAACAGGCATCTGTTTGAACTGTACCTATTTGAACTGTACCTATTTGAAAGGTAATTAAAACAATGTGACCTAATAAAATTAGATCTACACTTTGCAAGTGTTATTTTGTCACTATAGGGGGTATTTATGACTTTGCTAAACGTTAAGGATTATCTTCAAAAAAGAGATGTTAGATTTAAGGATATCTTTCACCCTGTTAGCTTTTCTGCTCAGGAAACAGCTGCAAGGGCTCATGTAAAAGGCCGTGAATTTGCAAAAACAGTATTGATCTTTGTTGATAATAAAATGGTTATGACCGTGCTTCCAGCTTCTCATTTCATTGATTTTGATAAGTTGAAGACTACATTAAAGGCCGTAAAAGTTGGACTTGCTAGTGAGTCTGAGTTTAAGTCAAGATTCCCGGGATGTGAAGTAGGTGCTATGCCTCCCTTTGGAAATCTCTTTAATATGGAAGTATATATGTCGGAAAGCTTACTCGTAAATCGCGATGTCACTTTTAATGCGGGATCTCATACAGAAGCGATTACTATCTCAATAGGTGAATTTGTTCGAATTATTAACCCGAAAATACTTGACTTTACGCGGAAACATAAAGTTTGAAGACAAATCACCTGGAAAATGGAGGTCTTTATGGAAACGTATCTATATATGCTACTTGGATTATTAAGTGTTCTAATTCTGCTTATGCTTCTTACTTTTGTATGTATTATGCTCTTTAAGGATGAATCTGTATTAAAACATGGACACTTTCATAAACACAAGTTTTTGCAGTAGCTGGAATTAAGTATTTTTTATATGCAGGGACCCTTTAGGACCCGAATTTATTGATTTTTCTAATAGTCTTGAGGGTTATCAAGAAGATAATTGCAAGATATGTAAATAAAGCAATATAGCTTGCGAGTTCTGCAAGGAATGTACTCGTTGCCTCAAACTGCTCGTGAATGATAGATGAAATAGATTGCCAGAAAATGATTCCCAAATTGCAGAAAATAATTGCAGTCGAATAAACGAGCAGTTCTGCTACTTTATCTGTCCAGTTCATCTCATGCCATTTCATTTTATTACCTGGCGTTCTAACTTTCCTTTACTCTTAATTCCTCTATAAGAAGCCCGCCCGTTTATGCAAATTCCAAAGTTGGCGGGCTATCTAGCTTGCTATTTAAGCAAAGTATGGAGGGAAGAAATCATGGTACAATTCATGACGGAAACTCTTTAAGTAATTTTATTTTTCCCATTTGCCGGTAGCTGTGTTGACAAATTCTAATTCTAAATTGAATAATGTACTTCAGGACAATGCTTAAGGGAGTCCATATTCATTTTTATATATAAGCAGCGCTCTTCCATGTCAACATGCTCTACATCTTTTACCTGAACTATTACCTTTTTCCCACCGACAAATAGATTCCTGGTATTGACAATTAGTTCTTTTACCTCCCAGGTGCTTTCTTCTGCTAATAGATCATCAATATGCCCGATTAAGCCATCGCTAGCATGAATTCTGAATGTTTCGGTTTCTTTTGAACTTATCAAATCATCAACGGGATTCTTTGTCTCTTTTTTTTGCCTGGTCTCCTGTTCTGTGGAACTAGTATATAATACCTGCTGCGGATAATCAAAATAATTTGGCCAGGTAAAGTAACTTGCCAGATCATAATCAGCTCTTAAGGCGGGCCCTAATATATGAACATCAGGTGAATGGTCGATCTGCTCTTTTGTCAATTTAACGGCAAATAGCTTCAGTGCTTTCTCGGGTATTCCAAAATATGCCGAGTCAATTAGTACAAATTTGTTCTGCAGCCATGAACCAAGATCTGCTACTAGATAACGTATTGACCAATTGTTCTTATCAAAATAAAATTCATGGACCTTTCCATATCTTCCTTCATTTGTCCATAGTGTATAGCCTTCCAGGAATTTAATTCTATGTAACATCTCTCCCTCCTTTAAAATGCAATGTTACACTCTAACCTTTTGTGTGTGAATCCTATTTTTCAAACAGGAGGTGTTTATCTGCAAAATGTGAATCGGTATTTCGGAAAGAGGATTGCTGAAAAATAGATTCATTGGTCCTTTTTTCAAGAAAATTCTATGGAAAAAAACACTAAAAAACAATGAAATATTTTGTGACCTTTGATGCCTTTCCCGGGAAATAACTCAGGATCAGAGTCACTATCTTAGGGTTTGTGATAATTGCTGACCTAAGCTACTTCATGGAATACCTCCCTCCCTCAAGATTAGTTGCAGGCTCTTAATATACATGCCCAGCATGAGGGTAAGGAAGCAATTCTTAATTTATTGTTATTTACGAAATATTCTTCCTGATCGTTAAGAAGATCAATATACCTTGTCCCTTCTTCATACTTTAAACTAAGTTCTATAGGTAAATTTTCTTTTGATGAATTGAGAATGACAAGAATCTTTTCATTTTCATATTCTCTGAAAAAAGCAAATTGCTCCTGACTTACTAAAAGTTCTTTATAACTCCCATATTTGAGTGCACGGGAAAAGTTTCGAATTCGTGAGAGCTTATTAATTGTTTTCTGAAGGTCATAGTGTTCATTGCTCTTAGAATTATTAAGATCAAGAGAAGGCCTTAGTGAAATGTCACTCCCATTTTGCTTTAGACCTTTTATACCCCATTCGCTTCCATAATAAACCGAAGGAACGCCTGGCATTGTAAATAATAAACAATGAAGCGGATAAATGTGCACAGGGTTTTTTAAGGTGCTGGCAATTCTGTTTACGTCGTGGTTGTCTGCAAATGTATAAAGCGGAATATCCTTATATATACCTTTTTCACCAAATTGTCTTTTTAATGAATATGCAATTTCAAAATAGTTCTTGTCGTTGTGACTTGAATAAAGCCCCTTATAACATTCATAGTTTGTCACTGAATCTAATGTTTGACTGTTAGCCCATTTTCTGTAATCTCCATGAATAATTTCACCTACCATCCAGAAATCTGCTTTCTCAAGCTTTGCAGTCTCTGATAGCTCCTTTAAAAAATCCAGATCAATGCAATCAGCTGCATCTATCCTTAATCCATCAATATCGAAGTATTCTATCCACATTTTCACAGCATTCAATATATGCTCTTTTGTATCTGAATTCTGCAGGTTAAGTTTTACAAGATCATAATGCCCATTCCAGCCTTCGTACGAAAAGTGATCATTAAACTGATTGTTTGATGAAAAATCCAAGTTCTTAAACCATGAACAATAAAGTGAACCCTCCCGGTTTGCAAGAAGGTCTCTGAAAGCCCAGAAATTTCTGCCAACATGATTAAAAACTCCATCAAGTATTACTCTTATTCCATTGTTGTGCAGGACTGCGATAAGATCCTTCAGATTTTCATTTGTCCCTAAGCGGCGATCCACCCAGTAAAAATCAGCCGTATCATAACCATGGAAAGTTGATTCGAAGAGCGGTCCTAAATATAGAGCATTGACGCCAAGATATTTTAGGTGGTCAATCCAGCTATATATCTTTTCAAGCCGGTTTTGTGACGGGGAAGAGAAGTCATTTTTGTAAAGGGCCCCACAAAAGCCTAAGGTATATATGTGATAAAAAAACGAATCTTTTGACCAGTGCTGCATAAATTTAACTCCTTTAGTTTGTTATACCTACCGTTCGGTATATAAAATAGTTACAAAATAACCTTAACAAAAAATTATCATGCATTTTTATTTATTAACTTTAAGAATAGATACCGTGGCTGAATTGGTGAACTGCTAAAAAGATTGCCTCATCATTCAGTTCAATGAAATTGCCAAGGTATAAGGTCACATAATTGTTTATCATTCCGAGAAACGTAAAGGCATACCGCTTCTGACGGTTCCTCATATTGCCATGATCTTTTGAAGCTTTCCTAAAAAGATCTTCCAAAACCAAGTACAAATCTATATTGTACTTATGTATTGCTGCATAAGGCTCGCTATCTGGGGAAGAAAAACACATGGAAAGATACATACGGTAAAAATCTCTGTTTTCGCTTACAAATACGAAAATTGCCCGTGTAATATTTGTCATCGTCAAGGGTAGATCCCCGGTGTAAATTGCTGCAGTTTTTACTACATCATAGAATCTGGAAAAATACTGTTCAATAAGGCTTTCTAAAAGACCTCTTTTACTTCCGAAATAATGATATAAAGTAGGTTTTGTAATACCAGCCTTTTCTACTATCTCCTGTATTCCAACTCCATCGTACCCTTTTGCTGAAAAGAGATCAAGGGCAACTTTTAAAATGTTTTCTTTATTTTCCATCAAATTTATTATTTGTTTTTAGTAATATACCGATCGGTATACTAACTTGCAAGAATAAAAAGTACCAGTGATGATTTTTTTTAGGGGGAGAGAGAAGGTGAAATCTGTTTTGAAATGGCTTTTAGAAATTACTGTTGAATTACTGTATTTCCAATTCGAAAAAATAGTAATCCAACTTTAACTTGAAGTAAAACGCTTTGGGAAACATTTTCTTTAATTTTTCATCTTTAATGGTAAGGAACCTAATTCTGCTTATCATTTAACCAATTCAGAGGATAAAATGTGGACCAGGCTTGCCGTTGCTTTTTGCATTATTGCCATCTTTTCGAGTTGTCTTTTTGGTCAGAAATCTAATGAAAGCTTTTCTCTAAGCGGAGTCATTATGGATGAGTTAAATGGCAAAGCATTAGTGGGAGCAACAATACTAGCATTATCTGCTGAGAATGATAAAACACTCTCAGGTACAATAACAGACAAGAAAGGAAATTTCATTATTGATAAGATTCCTCAAAAATATGTGCGTCTAAGAATATCTATGGTGGGGTATCAGTCTGTCTTAATTGACTCAATTGATCTTGGACATAACTCACAACTAGGGCTAATTAAGCTAAAACAAACTGCATTTGTTATGCCGGAAATTGTAATTAAATCCCTAAAGCCTATGATTGAATTCCATGCAGATCGACAGATATTAAACATAGACAGACTTCCTGGTAATTCTGGTTCAGTTACTGAAGCTCTGCGGAGCTCAGGAATTGTTGAAGTCGATCCGCAATCTAATAAAATTACTGTACGTGGGCAGTCAGTAAAACTTCAGATGGATGGTCATCAGTATGAAGCATCAAATGATTTGCTTTCCCAGATGCCAGCTTCATTGCTTGACCAGGTTGAAGTAATCCTTTCTCCTGGGGCAAAGGAGAGTGCAGAAGGGGGGACATATATTCTTAACCTGGTATCAAAGAAAAATAAATTTGACAATTACAGCGGTTCGGTAAGTATTAGCACTTCACCTAATGCTAATAACTATGGAGGCTTAAACCTAAACTACAGAGTCGGAAAATTGAATTTATTCGGGCAGGCCTGGTATTCATATTACGAATTTCATGCTAAGGGTCAATCCGAAAGATTTAACTATTTAAGCCATAGTATGTTTTATACTGGAGGTTCTATCGAAGGTAGTAATTATTCTTCAACAGGAAATGTTAAACTTGGCTTTGACTATGACTTTAACGATAAAACTTCTATGACTTTCTATACTTCTTTCAATACAAGTAAAGTCCAGACTAGTTATTGCAACAATACAATAATAAATAACGAAGGAAATATTTTTCAGTATGGTTATGAAAACAAAAATGATAATATTTATAAGTTTAACACACTCTCTCTTTATGGTTTTTTAAAGAAAAAATTTGAAGCGAAAGGACACGAACTTACTTTCGATGCTTACTTTACTAGTTTTAGAAATCCAGTTGATAGTAAAATGAATATTGATTACACAAACAGATTATCAATGCCGCAGATGAAAAATAGCTATCTGGATGTGAATGCTAAAACACTCATTCTTAAATCAGATTATTCTCTTCCTCTCGGGAAAAATAAACTTGAAATGGGTTATAATTTTACATTCCGGGACCGGATGAATGATTATAACGTTAATGACTATTCATATATCTATTTTCTGTGGAGAGATAGCTTAAACTTAAGTAATTCTTTTAAATATAAAGAAAGTATTCATGCTCTTTATGTTACATATGCTCATAAATTAGGTGGGTTCGATATTAAAGGGGGGCTGAGAATGGAGGACCTTATTACTTGCGGTGATCAGTTAACCTCTTCTGAAAAATTCTCAGGAAACTTTCTAAACCTGTTCCCTAATTTGAACTTTTCATATAAGTTCAATGATAATATCCAACTTGGCTTTACAAGTTTTAGAAGGGTGACTTATCCGGTAATCTCCTGTGTGAATCCTTTTAAGCAGTATAAGGGGCCAAATAGTTATTTTGCCGGAAATCCTAAACTTAAACCAAGTTACATTTATTCATATGCTTTTAATCTTTCCCAATATATTAATGTTTACTATGTCTATTCGACAGGTCTTTTTACTTATGCAGCTGCTGTAGAAAATGATAGTACAATAGTAGATAGTTATATAAATCTTGATAATAATAAAACGTATGGAATTGACCTTACATGGCCTTATTATAATACTCCTGCGTCACTTATACATTTACCTGATTTTGTAAGTATGCTTAACATAAAATATTCATTTCTCTACCGTGATAGAAAAGGCAAATATGTAAATGAGGACCTTTCTTATATAGACAGAAATTATACACTGAGCGTAAACCTTGGCCTGAATCTATTCTATGATATCTCAACAAACATTTCGTTTTATTTCCGCCCTGAAACTGAAAATAAAATGATTCATTCAAGTCAGATGAAAGATCTGTCTTTATATATAAGTAGATCGTTTTTTGAGAAAAAGCTGCGCCTTAGCTTTTCTTGTTACGATTTACTAAATGCCCAGAAATATGACAACCAAACCATAGCAAGCAATTATTCTTCAAAAAGCTCCTACAGAGTGCAAAATAGTAGGTATATAACTTTTGGTATTACATACATGTTTAATGACTTTAAGGAAAGAAGAGATAGAAATATCGATGATGGAAGAGATGGCAAGGCTAATGGTGGAACTGGCTTTTAATAGAGATAATAAAAAATCATTATAACAAATACTTGAAAAATAAACAAGGCATTGGTCTAAGCCTCATCAACTGGATGGGAAAATTCTATTATAGCTGGATGATGTAATTGTTAGTAGAGATGAATGTGACTTCTCATCGTCCTTCTCCCTTTATACGAAAGTTATCTTTTTGCAACCGATTAGCATTGACATTATTAAAATATTTTAATAAAAATATGTAGCCTGATCTTGCCTTTACTCCTCAGGAATTAACTAACCTGCACAAATTAAAAAGGAGTAGAATGATGGAAAAAATGGAGAAAAAAGGGCCCCCAAAAAAGGAAGATTCCATGCAGTTTGATGAGGTTTTCAAATTAAAAGACAATGATGTGGAAAAACAGCATTTTGCTCTTGCTACTGCCATTGCAAATGAACTAAGAATATTGCAGTCAATTCATCAGACACTTGAGACAAACAGTGATATTGTTTCTTTAATCCCGGGGTTTTTCGAAGCTAGAGAGACTTTTAAGAGTTTTGTATGCAAAATTTCTCAAAAATATTCCGAGCTTAAAGAAACTTTGATCAACTCATATTTGAAAGTAGCAAGTGCATTAAGAAACTATGGAGTTATGACTGATAATACAGATATTATTGCTCTTTCAAATCTGAAGGCATCTTACCTTAAGAATTGTAGTGACTATGAACTTATACATCATGCTAATGTAATGTTTGAAAATGTAAAGCTGTATTTTACTACATTA
The DNA here is from genome assembly GCA_030706145.1 of Bacteroidota bacterium. Taxonomy (GTDB): domain Bacteria; phylum Bacteroidota; class Ignavibacteria; order Ignavibacteriales; family SURF-24; genus JAUZPB01. Next base: position 14,601 of record JAUZPB010000049.1, on the reverse strand, counting down.
AATTATTTTGGAATTTCACACGAGACAGTCGATAGCTTCCAAACAATTGTGAACAAATTTTCTTATGCTGCAGGAATTTTGGGGGAGAATGTTTTCGATAGAACTCCATGGAAGGAGGAAATTGATAGGGATTTTGATGAGGCTTATTCCTTTATACATGATACTCTGGATAGTTATCTCGAGCGAATAAAAGAAAAATTCCCAAGATTCTATACTGAATATACAACTGCTAAAACATCCCTTTATCAAAGGGAAAATTCTTAAAAAGAGCCTCGTTATCTCTTCTCTTTTGGAGATTTCATTATTTACCTTGAGAAGGAATGAATCTTATGTTCCTTCTCATTAAATAACCTCAGATATAGTATTTCTCCCTCGTCTAGCCGACTCTCTTAACTGTGTAACAGACTTTCTTCTTCCTAGCTCCTGACAATTAGGAATGTAGATGGCAGATCCTTTAATATGAATTCCATATCATGCTGAAATAGCCTGTCCATTATTCCAAGTTTTTTCTTGGGGGCAGAGACCACAAGTATATCTGCATGAGTTTCATTTACATACTGACTTGCCTCCCAACCTTTGCGGCCAAAAAGGCAGACTGTCTGAACAGGTATTCCCTTTAATTTCAACTCATTTAGGAAAACTGTCATTTTTGCTTCTTCTTCCTGCAGCCAGTTGTCTATTATTTTTTCTGTGTCTCGTGTTGAACCTGTGTCCTGAACCGTAATTGCAATTCCAGGGGCCTGAAACTCTCTGATAAGGATAAAACTTTCTGCCTTCTCTAATAATGCAAATTCATAGGCTTTTCTGGCTGTTACTTCACTTTCTGGAGAAAAATCTACTTCAACACAGAATTTTTTTAAATGACGGGGCTTCTCTTTGGGGGAGGTTAGTATTAGGACGGAAAATGTCGCCTGACGCATTATTCTTCTTGCGACTGAACCCAAATAGTACTTTAGAAGTGTCTCTTTTTCAAGAGCTCCCGCAATTAAAAGGTCTGTCTTCTCTTCTTTGCATGCCATTATGATTACATCAGCTGGATCTCCATTGACTATAACAATCTTTACTTGTTCCTGGGAAATTCCAGTTGATTCCAAAAGCCCATTTAACCTTTTCTCAGTCTCAGGAGTTTTCTTCCCTGCATGTATCAGCGTTAATTCTGCGCTAAATTCATCTTTTAATCTTTTGGCTTCCATTAATAAAGCCAGGGCGTTAGGTGAAAATGTAATAGCGAGTGCGAGCTTCTTAAATGGTGTATTCATTAATTGTTAGCTATCCTAAGGGTTATTTCTCTGTTTTATTATAAGTTCAGTAATATTAAATATAAAATCAACATATAAGGACTTTTCCAGTCGGCTCATGTTAGCGTCGACTCAAGAAAAAAAAGAGTGTGAGTACAGGTCTCTGTATAAGACCCGCTTTTTTCGAAGATCATAGAGAAAATTACAACTTAATTTAAGCTATTTCCAGTAGTTTTTATATCTTTTGACAAATCTTGGATTGAAAATTAAATTAATTCAATGGCTTTTGGAATTTATTATCCTCATTAAATGAAAATTTTGTTATTTTGTACAGAAGTTAATTCTTGTGTTTAACCCAATAATAAATAATTTATTAACCTTGCGCAGTTTTTATGCTTACACAGAAAGCATTGTCGAAAATATCAAAAGGGGAAATAATTGATCATTTCCTTATATTGAAAAAATGTGATGTCAAGACCACTAAGGCAAACAAACCCTATCTAAATCTTGAACTAGCTGACCAGTATTCTTCTGTCCAGGCAAATTTGTGGGATGATTTTGAGGGCTTCCTTTCTACAGTTAATATCGGCTCCATTGTCAAAATTTCAGGTTTGATGGATGAATATCAGGGACAGCCTCAAGTAAAGGTATCTAATATCAGATGCTCAACTGAAGAAGATAATGTAAGTGCTGAGGAATTCCTTCCAAAGTCAAAAAGAGATATTACAATTATGAAAAGGGAGTTTAAGAACAGGGTTGAAAAGATTTCTAATCCTTTCCTTAAAAAACTCCTCTCTGTGATCTTTAACAGTACGACTTTTGAAACTTATGCAAAGGCTCCAGCCGGAAAATCATGGCACCACTCTTATCTATATGGACTGCTTGAGCATACACTTGAGATTATTAAGATTTGTGATCTTATGTGCGATATCCACCCTGAAGTCAATAGGGACCTTTTGGTCTCTGGCGCAATGATGCATGATTTTGGCAAGATTGAAGAACTTACTTTCGATTCGGTTTTCGATTATTCCGATAAAGGAAAATTGATAGGGCATATTGTTATCTCAGCAATTGAAATTAACGAAAAGGCTGGAAAGATTTCAGGTTTCCCTGAAGACCTCAAAAATCAACTGATCCACCTCGTACTGAGCCATCAGGGTAAACTGGAATATGCTTCCCCTGTCGTACCAAAAACTTTAGAATCAATTATCCTTTATCAGGCTGACGAACTTAGTGCCAAGACCAATGCATATAAAAGTGCTATTCAAAATGAGGCAAATGGGGGGAACAATAAGTGGACGAAATATCAGCCACTTGCTCAAACTGCTTTTTATATTTCTGACGACTTTGTAAAACTGAGCAATGAGACTAAACAGACATTATTTGATTGAACAGAAAATAACACAGGTAAATAAGTAAAAAAAAGAGGAGTCAAGTTTATATACCTTAAAACTTTTTCTATATCCGGTACATCTTGACTATGAGCTCTTATATTGTTTAATTATTTCAGTAGATCTTTTGTTGTTACTGAGTATGTTGGGAGATGTTAAGAATTGAATTCTTTTAAACCTGAATTTATTGAAAAACTTAAACGTGCCGAATCTATTGTCTTTTTTACTGGGGCTGGCGTTTCTGCTGAGAGTGGAATCTCCACCTTTAGAGGTACAGACGGAATTTGGAACAGACTCAAACCCGAGGAATTGGCAAATTTCGACGCTTTTATGCGCAACCCTGAAAGAGTATGGGAATGGTATCAATATCGTAAACAGATAATTCATCAATCAAAGCCAAATGCTGCTCATATTGCAATAGCAGAGTTTCAGAATTATTTTAACGATGTGGTTGTCGTTACGCAAAATGTGGATAACCTGCACCGTAGAGCGGGCAGCAAAGTAATTTATGAACTCCATGGCAATATAGAAAGAAATTATTGTATAAAATGTAAAACCGAATATAACCAGCCTGATCTATCTTTTCCTGATAAAAAACCAAAATGCAAATGTGGTGGACTTATCAGGCCTGATATAGTTTGGTTTGGAGAAATGCTGCCAGAAGATCAGTTCTCGGCCTCTGAAGCTGCTGCTCAAAGGTGCGATATCATTTTTGTGGTTGGAACCTCAGCTGTCGTCTACCCGGCTGCTCAAATTCCTTTACTTGCTAAGAGATTCGGAGCCTATTTGGTAGAAATTAACCTTGAGAGAACTGAAATTTCGTCTTTGGCCGATTGTTCATTGCTGGGTAAAGCTGGTGAAATTTTCCCGGATATCTTAAAAGAAGTAAAACAAATCAGATCTACTGAAAAATTGAACAGAGAATAAAGGTAAACTAAAAAAACAAAAATTGTACAAAACAAAAATGATATTTTTGGTTGACATAAAAACATTTAATTCCTATATTTAATTTTCAAAATAAAAAAATTAAGGTTAGAGATGGCTCATCATAAATCGGCAAAAAAGAGAATTAAGGTAAGCGCAAAAAGACAGGAATTTAATAAAGCCGCTCTGTCAAAGATAAAGACATTGGTTAAAAAGGTTATGAATGCTGAAGATAAAGCAGCAGCCGAACCAGTCTACAAAGAAGCAGTTTCTGCTTTGGATAAAAATGCATCTAGGGGTAGATTGCATAAAAATACTGCAGCTAGAAAAAAAGCCGCATTGACAAAATACCTGAATTCTTTGGCTGTCGCTCCAACAACTCCTGCTAAAGAAGCTTAATTTTTTTCTATCTGATTAAAAAGAAATTAATAAAAAAAGCAATGTAAGAGATTGTCACATTGCTTTTTTTGTCATTTTAAAGAAAGGATCTCTTTTTTTATTTAAGAGATCCTTTCTTTTTATTCCTACAGATCTTCTACTGTATCCATCCCTTCAGGCAAGGGAAGATAGAATTTAATTGGCTGTATTGTGCCATCTTTTTTGTAGAGCTTTTCTATTTTCTTCTTTATCAATACACTGTGTTCAATAAAAATATCATCTTCGATCAATGAGCCAAAAACATAACTCGTTCCCTTTATAAGTACATTTTTCCCAATTATTACCGGAAATTCATCGCTGCCAGTCATATTTACACTCGATTCAATCCTGCTCTTATCTCCAATTACAATGTTTCCTTTGATTATATCTCCCCACAGTATCTCAACCTCATCTCCGATTATTAGCTTCTGGTTTTGAAAACATGATAGGTGGACATTTTCCCAAATAGTTACGTTTTTTCCGAAAATTACATTGCAGTTTACAAATACGTTCTTCTTTAACGTTAGATTATAGTTTAGCTTCACACCTTTACCAATATAAACACCTTTACCTATCTTTATATCCAGTGGAATTCCCTTACTATCCATTTCAAGAATATCTTCGATTACATGCTCATCAATAAAGAAATCGTCTGGATCGGCTATCTCTATTATATCTTTCAACTTCTCATATGCATTGTTCCTTGCAATTTCTTCCATTTCCCATAGGACAGACTTGTTATTGAACCCCATAAGAACATGCTGGTTTTCAGGACTAACTGCATTTACTGTAAAGCCGTTCTTATTGAATAAATCAATAAGATCTGTTATATAAATCTCCTTTTGTACGTTGTTACTGCTGAGTTTGTTTATTAGGCTTACCAGCTTTTGATAGTCAAATGCGTAGACCCCTGAATTAAATTCATTATTGTTTATGAGTTCTTCTTTTGTATAAGAATATTTCTTGCCGTGAAAATTAAGTATATATGGCTTGTTTTCATCCAGATGAAGTATATCCTTGTGCTCAATTATTTCAATTACCTTTCCGCAATCGGTCTCAGAACTGTTACCATCAATATCTATCTCTTTTACTCTTACTATTCTACCATAACTGTTTAAAGCAGGATCGCCATTATAGATTCCTGTAAGAACCATCATATCGCTTCCTGACTTCTTAAATTCACTCCTGAACATTCTAATGGTCTCTTTGTCTATCAGCCCCATATCCCCGGGCAGAACATATACTATTCCTCGAAACTTCTGAACTTCTATTTTATCCAAAGCAACTTGTACAGCATGACCTGTACCGTTTTGCTGCTCTTGAAAGGCATAGAGTGTATTCGGCCTTTTGCCAATTACTTCCATTACATCATCTGCCTTAATGCCAACTACAAGCAAGAGATTTATGCCTTCAATTGCATTTCTGCAGGCATTATAAACCCTCTCAACTGTAGGAACTTCCCATATCTTGTGAAGCATTTTCGAGGTCTGTGATTTTATCCTTTTTCCATGACCTGCGGCAAGTATTATGGCAACTTCATTGTTATTATAGTTGAAATCTGAAGATAACTCCTTAACTGTTCCGTGAATGCTGCTTGTTAGTTCGTTTACTTCCATTTATTCCTCAAGTTTTTAATTTTATGGTTTCTTCTTTATTTGTATATAAATTTTTCATTCCAAAATAAATCAAAGCCAATTTAGCAAAGATTATATATAAAAACATTTACAGTTTTTACAAAATAAATTAAATTTAGTGCCAAAATTTTTCCAAATATAAATGGTAATGTATGAAAAAATTAATTTGGGCAGCTTTTCTGCTCATTTCCTTATTCCAAATAAAGGGCTTTTCACAGGATCACGGTTTTGGTTTAGGAGTGAAACTTGGTGAACCAACAGGAATTGATGCTAAATATTGGATAAGTGATGTAAATGCTCTCGATTTCAGCCTTGGCTATTCCTTTATGCGTAATAATAGTCGCTTGTATTTAAGCTGTGACTATCTTTTCCATCTGGAAGATATAATCAAATCTTCAGAACGGCTTCCGCTATATTATGGCTTTGGAGCCAGATTCCTTAGTAGGGAACATGAAGATGGCTCTTTGGGGCTAAGGGGAGTTGCTGGTATTGATTGGCAAAGTAGAAATTTCCCTATCGATGCCTTCTTTGAAATTGTCCCTGTTTTTACATTATTCCCCTCAACTACTCTTGATATGGAAGCAAGTATAGGGGTAAGATATTTCTTTAACTAAATATTTTTATTTGTCTCTTCAATTAGTTTGCTAGCTACTTTTTCACTTGAATCTAGATCTAAAAGATTCTCTACTTTACTGCGGTTAGCAAACCTTTCTGCAATCTCCGCTAGTATTTGTAGTTGAGTCTCGTTTTGCCCTTCGGGTGAAAGAAGTAAAAAAATGAATTTTGAAGGAGTATTATCACCCGATTCAAAATTAACACCTTCTTTACAAACTGAAATCCCAACAACGGGTTTGCTTACTTTTGCTTTTGCATGAGGGATAGCAAGATAGTTCTCAATACCCGAAGGCAATTTCTCTTCTCTTTTCCACACCTCATTGAAAATATCTTGTTCATTTAATCTGTATTTCTCTGCAATAACATGTACTAATTCTTTTATAACGCTTATTCGATCTTCTGACTTGGAAAAAATAATAGTGTCTTTGTCTATTAGATCTTTTAGTGTCGGCTTTTTTCTTCTCTTCAAAATACTGTTCATAAAGGGGGCACTTGCAACAGAAGTAAAAAGAGCCATTATAACCAGAGCAACAAATACTCTTTCCTGTATAAGTCCGAACTGTAGGGCTAATAAGCCTAAAATTATTTCCATAGCCCCGCGCGAGTTCATACCAAATCCAATTGCAAGGGCATCTGATTTATCCATCCCTCCCCAGTAAGCCCCTAAACCACATCCTACAACCTTCCCTATAAATGCTAGTGCTATTACGATTAAAACAAGCATGGGATCAAAATTTGTTATAAAATTGACTCGCAGACCGATTGATACGAAAAACAGAGGAGCGAATATATTGGTAACAAACTGATGCACAATCTCTCTTGTTTTTTCTCTTAAATGAGCTGTGTCTCCAACTGTTACTCCTACAATAAAAGCCCCAAAGATCGCATGAATCCCGATGTACTCGGTAAATGCTGCGCACAAAAAACCAAGTATAAAAATAAAATTAAGAACCCCTCCCGGATAAGAAAAAGTCTTCTGTATGTATGGGAATATTTTATTAATTATTTTCCTTGCAATAAGAAGCATAAAACCTACAAAGAGGAAAACAAAAAGAAGCTTCTCCAGGAAGCTAAAGCCATGCCCACCCTGGCCAAGCATTCCTAATATGACCGAGAAAATTATCCACCCTGTCAGATCATCAAACATTGCAGAAGCAATTATCACAAGGCCAATCTCTGTTCGGAAAATATTTAAATCCATTAGTGTACGTGCTATTACAGGCAGTGCCGATATAGACATAGCCGTTCCCATAAACAGGGCAAAGACGAGCTTCCTGTTTTCTTCGTTTATGCCAAAGTAGTCCGGGAAAGTATATGCAAGAGAAAATCCGACAAGAAATGGAAATACTATCCCCATAAAGCTAGTAAATAATGCCGTTTTGCTTTGCCTTACTACTACTGAAAGATCAACTTCCAGACCAGAAACTAGTAGTAGCATTATTACAGCTAAAGATGTGATTCCATCCATGGCAACTGTGATCTGTGGCGTTTGAGGAAAAATTTTTGCTGATAATTCAGGAGCCAGCATGCCAAAGACTGTGGGACCAAGGATTATTCCTGCAAGAATTTCACCTATTATTGAAGGCTGTTTCAGTTTGCCGCATAGTTCACCAAACAATTTTGCAAAAAAGAGCATAAAACTGATGCTTATGAGGAATGTTGTAAGTTGTTCAGCGCTCAGTTTCATCTATATATAATCCTAAAAAGAGTTTATTTTTACGTGATATCTACGATAATTAACTAAGACTTTAAGGACCAGATTGCAAAATGAAAGTATTGCTAGATTAAAATATAAAAAAATATACTCTATTGAAATTACCTGTTGTGATATTTTTTTGTGTGTACTCTTCTTGCTGGACTTTTTCCCCTTATTATGCCTGATTTTGAGAAGAGAAATGGCTTCTAAATTTATTTTCAACTTTCAAATAAATTCCTTAATATGTATATAGTAATTTTGGCTATTTAATAAAAAGTCAAATCCTTATTACACTTTTTTTATGGTGAAAACTATGCTAAACATCAACTACCTGGTAAATGACCACCAAGACACTCTCCAGCTCCCTGAAAAGCTGGAATTTGGGAAAATTTTCACAGATCATTTATTCGAAATGAATTATGATGAAGAAAATGGATGGTCTAATCCAACAATCAAGAGCTTTGATACTCTATCAATGAGTCCTGCTACTATGGTATTTCATTACGGACAGGCAGTTTTTGAGGGATTAAAAGCTTACAAGACCCCATCTGGTAGAATCGCAATATTCAGGCCAGACAGGCATTTTCAACGCCTGAATAATTCAGCCAGGAGATTATGCATCCCCGAATTAGATGCAGATTTTGCAATTGAAGCTCTTAAAGAGCTTATCAAGGTCGATCGAGAATGGGTCCCGGAAAAGAAGGGAAATGCCCTTTATATTCGCCCTTTTATTTATGGATCAGATCCTGTCCTTGGTGTTAAACCCTCTAAATCTTACAAGTTCCTGATCATTTTATCTCCCGTCGGTGCTTACTATCCCGAGGGTTTCAAACCAGTAAAAATTTTAGCACAGGATGATTATGTTAGAGCTGTCCGTAAAGGTTTGGGTGACTGCAAAACACCAGCAAATTACGCTGCTAGCCTTTTAGCTACTCAGGAAGCTCAGAAAAAAGGTTTTACTCAGGTCCTTTGGATGGACGGCATTGAGCAGAAGTATATCGAGGAAGTCGGGACAATGAATATTTTCGTTCGCTTTAAGAATGAAATTGCTACTCCAATGCTAACCGGTAGCATTCTCCCTGGCGTAACTCGAGCTACTGTACTTGAACTTTTGAGAAAAAAGGGTGAAACAGTCAACGAAAGACTCATAAGCATGGAAGAGATTATTAGTGAATATGAAAAGGGAAATCTCCTTAGCATCTTTGGAACAGGAACTGCTGCTGTTATTTCTTCTGTGGGTTTACTGAAATACAAAGATAAAGAAATGATTTTTAACAATGGGGAGTCTGGGCAGTTCGAACTTGATCTTTTTAATGAAATTACTTCGATCCAATATGGATTTAAGCCTGATGAAAATGGCTGGCTCCAGTATATCGACTAATTTCTGGAAGATTTACTAAAACTCTAATTAAAAAGCAGGGGGCAATTTCCTTAATCTCCCTGCTTTTTTTATACTTACCCTTCCAATAAGGTCTCATTGACTTTTTATTCTATTTTAATTATCTATAACCCTCTTTGAATCAAAATAATTAAAACCTTTTCTATGTTTTATTTGTTAGTGTTATTAAATTGGGAAAGAGGTGTAAAATGATAGAAAATAGTAAACTTGATATCGCCCAGGAGTATTTTAAAAAAGCATATAAATTACACCTTGAGGGGAAAATTGAAGAGGCAGTTGATTATTACAGAATGTCAATTGATATTTACCCAACAGCTGAGGCACATACATTCCTCGGGTGGGCTTATAGCTTGCAGGGAAAATTTGAAGATGCTATTGATGAATGTCATACGGCAATAGAACTTGACGATAGCTATGGTAATCCATATAACGATATTGGCGCTTATTTAATTGATCTTGGTAAGTATGACGATTCTGTCGAATGGTTCGAGAGAGCTATTAATGCTCCAAGATATGTTTTTCGCCATCTTCCTTATTACAACCTTGGTAGAGTTTATGAGAAAAAAGGGGATTGGTTTAGCGCCATAAAGTTCTATAATGATGCATTGAAAATAAATCGTGACTATGAAGCAGCAAAAAATGCTGTAATTAGATTGACCACCTTAATGAATTAATTTCTTAACGAACTGATTTATTCTTCAGCTTTTTGTTTCATGACTTATGTGCAGCTTTTGTGATCTTCTGAATTTTTTTTTCAAAAAGTCTTAAGTAGTTTTTACTTAAGACTTTTTTTATGACTTATTGTACTGCGAAAACTGCCAGCTTAAAAATCCACTGATTTTATTCGATAATATCCTGATAAAATAGTATGTTTGTTATTCTTTTCTTCGCAAAAAGCGGTAGAAAATGCAAACTAAAACAATTTATTTTTTAGGAATTTTATTATGCATTTTGAAGATATTGATCCCTCGACCATAATTGAAGCCAAACTGATGAATTCTCAGGAGGATCTATGGAGAATTTTTAGAATAATATCTGAGTTTACTGAAGGCTACGAAAAAATGGCATCGATAAAGCCCAGTGTTGTAGTTTTTGGATCAGCTAGAACAAAAGAAAATGAATACTTTTATGAGCTGACAGTTGAAGTTGCTAGAAAACTTGTTGAAAGGGGAATGGGTATAATTACAGGCGGGGGACCAGGAATAATGGAAGCTGCTAACAAGGGAGCCAAAATGGCGGGAGGGAGCTCTACAGGTGTCAATATCGAACTGCCCTTTGAGCAAGGTGCAAATCCCTATATTGACAGGGATAAACTCTTATCCTTCAGGTATTTCTTCGTTCGTAAGGTCATGTTCTTTAAATATGCTCAGGGTTACATCATGATGCCTGGTGGTTTTGGTACTTTAGATGAATGCTTTGAGGTACTTACATTGATACAGACAGGCAAGACTTGCCGCGTGCCTGTAGTACTAATGGGAAAGGATTTTTGGCAGCCGGGTCTTGATTGGATCAATAATGTATTGATAAAGAACAAGTTTATTGCTCCTGATGATACAAAACTGTTTTCACTTACAGATGATCCGGATGAAGCTGCAAACATTATTATGAATTTCCATAAAGGCAAGGCTTTTACGCCGAACTTCTAAGATTTAAACAAAAAAAAGCAGGGACCCGAAAATTCTTCCCTGCTTTTTTTACTCTTTCAATGCGTTTTCCTGCTCACATATTATACATATATCTTTTAGATATATGATACTGCTTTTACAACAGCATCATGAAGCTTGGGGCGGAAATGAATTATCTTATTGTTTTCTCTTGTCGGATAAACCCTGTTTGTAAGTAAAATAGCAAATAAATCCCTTTTCTTGTCTACCCATACACTTGTTCCTGTAAATCCAGTGTGACCAAAAGAGTTTGATGAAAACAAGTTTCCAGCTGAAGAACCTGCAGAGGTTTTTGTATCCCAGCCTAAAGCGCGGGAACTCTGATTTGTCTGTCTCGTTGTAAATAGATCAACAGTTTCAGGTTTTATCAGTTGCAGATTTTTATACTTCCCATGATTTAACAACATCTGTAGAAAAATCGAAAGATCATCAGCTGTTGAAAAAAGCCCTGCATGTCCGGCTACCCCGCCTAAAAGGTATGCTGCTTCATCGTGAACCTTTCCCCTCAGTGTTGTCATTCGCCAATAATTGTCCTTCTCTGTTGGGACACATTTGCTATATAAGCTTTCAGGCGGATTATACATGGTATTATTCATTCCCAAAGGCTGAAAAACTTCTGCCTTCAGAAATTTATCAAGACTTGTTCCTGATAGCTTTTCTATTATTTTCTGCAATGTTATCATGCCTAAGTCACTATATAGAAATTTTGTACCCGTAGGATATTCTAGCCCTGTGTTCATGATATCACTTATTACTTCCTGTGGGGTCTTGTAGAGTTTATAAAAAGCCTTGAATGCCGGTAGTCCCGAATTATGTAGAAGAAGATTTCTTACTGTGATCTTCTCTTTTCCATGATTTCCAAATTCAGGAAGATATTCTGCAACTCTTTTATCTAAAATGAGTTTTCCTCTGTCATAAAGTATCATGGCCGCTGTTGTCGTACCTATTACCTTTGAAACTGAGGCAAGATCAAACATTGCATCGGTTCTCATAGGTTCAGCGTTTTCATCATAAGTAAATTTCCCAAAAGCTTTTTTATAAACAATCTTTCCTTTGTGTCCAATATATAAAACACCTCCTGGAAAGATTGAATCTTCCACTCCTTTTTTCATTAATGAATCTACATTGTTGAATAGATACATGGGATCTTCATTAACATCTGGTGAATTACTAAGATCGTTTTTCTCTATATTTATTCCTGAACCAGCTTTGAAGTTGGTATTTGGAATTGAAATTGGAAGTTTTCCGCTTATTGGAATTTCTCCTGTAAGTGCCTTTAGCATTGCTAGCTGTGATACCTTTGGAGCTCCATAGCTGCACATATAAGTGCCAACTTCAGGAAATTCCGAAAGAATATATGGATTTTCAAGACTCATATATATAACAGGCTTACTTAATTTTGCCAGATCTCGTATAAATGAAACCTGCTTTTCTTCTAGCTTTTCTGAATTAGCAGATGCTCTGACCCTTACATACATAGGCAGCAGTATCAGGTCCGCCTTCTCGGCAATCCTTAGCACTTCCTTGTACTGACGAACGGAACTTCTTTTCCCAAGCTGATATTCGCTAATAGAAGGAAACTTTTCCTTTACAATATCCTGGAAATAATAATCTTTTTGATATGATAGGTCATTCATGCATATTGAAACAGGTCTTTTATATAAAGCAGGATTAAGTGGAATTATATTGTTCCTGTTCTTCAATAATGTTATTGATTTATCAGCTATATCTTGTGCAAGACGCAAATGTGCTTTTTTATTGATCTCTCCTGATACATCATTGAAACTAATGAATTTATCCTTGTCAATCTGTAGCCATTTTTTTGCAGCCAGTATTTTTCTGACGCTGTAATTGATCCTATCTGTGCTTATTACACCAGTTTCAACTGCATGGTAAAGTGCATTTATGGCTACATCTTCATTTGGTGGGAAAAGTATAATGTCATTCCCCGCCTCGACAGCCATTATTGTAGCCTCGGCTGGCTTAAATTTCTTTGTTACACCATGCATATTCATTGCATCTGTAACTACAAGTCCTGTAAAACCAAGCTTCTTCTTTAATAAGTCAGTTATGATCGACTCTGAAAGTGTAGCCGGTAGTCCCTTTGTGTGTTCATAAGCCGGTACTTCAAGATGGCCTACCATTACAGATTTTACACCTGCTGCAATTGCATTGCGAAATGGGACAAGATCGTTGTTTTCAAAATGATCTTTGCTCAGACTTATTAAAGGAAGATCCTTGTGTGAATCCAGATCCGTAGCGCCATGGCCCGGGAAATGCTTTGCTGTTGCAAGCATATTTTCTTCCTGACTCCCTTTTATAAAGGCCAGCATATGCCTGCTTATTATTTCCTTGTCATCGGAATATGATCTGATGTTAATAATAGGATTTTGGGAGTTAATGTTAATATCGCCCATTGGAGCATAATTCTGTAATACACCGATTGCCCGTGCTTCCTTGGCTACTGCTTTTCCCATTTGGTAGGTAAGTGAAGTGTCATCAGCAGCTGCTACGGCCATATTGTATGGAAATTCGAGTGCATCTTTCAGGCGCATTCCGATACCGCGCTCAAAATCTGCCCCAATTAGTAGTGGTATCTCTGCCTGGTGCTGTAATTCATTTGTCAGAAGTATCTGATTGAAAATGTCTCCTTCAAAAAAGATCAAACCCCCGACTTTCAGATCTTTTACAAGATGGACTAGCCTTTTATATTTCGCGTCCTCGTGGTTCATAAAACCAGATTCGACCCAAGGCATAACCATCTGTGCACACTTTTCATATGTGGTCATATGATCAAGCGTGTTTTCTACCCAGATAATATCCTTTTCTGAAAGACTAAAAGCGTTATATGGATCATTAAAGATATCTTTCTTTTTTGGACTTGGATCATTTGCCCTTGTAAGCCCTGAGAGAAAGTTATCTGAAATATTTTGTGTCAGAAATGATATTAAAATAAAAACCGGTAATATAATCTTCAATTTCGTAACCCCTCGTCATCTTAAGATTTTCCCAAACAAGTCTGCTTCATATGTAGTTTCTGAATAGTAGTTGAAAAAAATGCCCCTGAAAGGTGAGACATACCTTTATTAAGTGAACACAAAATAAATCACTTTGCGTTCCCTTGAATTAGTGAGAAATGGATAACAGGTAAGCCCTGGGGACACTAGCTGAATTATCGGAATATTTTATCGATGGTTAATATCCCCAAAAGAAAAAAATTTACAAAATTCAAATAATCTTTTTGAAGTTAATATCTTTTTTTGATTAATTATTATAAAACGACAAAGTAGCTTGACTATTGAGTTTGAAGGGGGGAAAAGTTATTTTTTAAGGGGCTTAATGATAGTGAAAAGGCTACTGCTTGGCCAGTAAATGTGTAAGCAGTAACCTTTTTCTAAAATATACTATTTCTCAAAAAACTATTCTTCTGTTTTCTTTCCAAAATTTGGATCATATGGCAGAATTCTTGTTACAAAGAATGCCGGTATTACTGCAAGGAAAGCCCAAAGGAAGAAGAATTTGTATCCAATTATGTCTTCCAGCTTTCCACTGAACATTCTTGGTATCATCATGCTTAATGCCATAAATCCAGTTGCAATCGAGTAGTGTGAGGTCTTTAACTC
>JAUZPB010000048.1 GCA_030706145.1 Bacteroidota bacterium | reverse complement strand
TCCCAAATAGTCCAATAAAGGGTGATACACTTCCTAAGGTTGAGAGTATGCCTAGGCCTTTTTCTAGTTTGACCAGTTCTCTATCCATCCTCCTGTATGCTTTATCTATTAACTCTTCCTTTGGAAGTTTATAGTTCTCAAGAACATAAGTATATACGCTTGAAAGAGGGGAGTCTACATTAAAAAACAACCACTTTGTAGTAGTATATTTGCATGTAAAAAGAGCTTCTTTAACGTCGTTTGCAGAAAGAGCCGATAATATCTTATTACGAAAGTATTCAAGATTCTTTTCTTTTAACCCTTGAAACAAAATCGCCTTCTCGATAACGACTTTTAGTGATAAAATTGAACAGAAGAGCAGAATAAAAATTGTATATCCACCCTTTGAAAGCAGATCTAATAAAGAAGTATATATCATATTCCCATTCCAGTTTTATATTAAAAACGAATTTTTCTTCTATAACAGTTCAAAAGTACTTAATTGTTTTATTTTACAGAAGCAAAATAAAAATGTTCCTGTAGCCGGGGTCTTTGGAATAAAACTCTTGTATGAATAAGCTTAGGTAAGTATAATAAAAAAGCCCTCGTTTTCAGAGGGCTCAAAAACTTTTTAAGGTTTTATTTGATCTTTTGCGCTGCTATTTCTTTTTCCCTTTATCCTGCTCTTCCTTAGCTTTCATATAAGCTATCTGAGATTCACAGGCTTTTTTGTAATTAGGATCTTTTGCTCCGGCGCTGAAGTTCTCAACTGCCTTTGCTTTGTCTCCTTTATTCATATAAAGAACGCCCTTATAGTATGATATTGCGCCATCGGTTACTGTTTTCTTGAACTGACTTGCTTTATCAAGAGCTGCCAAAGCATTATCATATTGCTTCTTTTCTATTAAAGATTTTCCAAGTCCGAGATATGCCTGGTCAAAATCTGACATTTCTGTTGCTTTTTTGAATGCATCAACGGCTTTGTCAAATTTCTTTTCTTTATAATACTGGTTTCCCAAAACCACATAGGTTTTTGTCATGCCTTCTTTAGCATTGTTCTTTACTGCTTCATTTTGAGTAACTGATATTGCTTTTTCATAGCTCTTAATTGCGGCTTCATATTCTTTATTCTGTGTCTGTGCGCCTGCAAGTGCCATATAAGCTACGTCAAAGGAATCATTTATTGCAAGGCTTGACTTAAATGAAGCTATAGCATCATCAATTTTATTAGCCCTTAACTGTGTGAAACCCTTCTGATAATATGTCTTATAATCTTTATTATTAATAGCTAAGGCCTGGTCATAGCTCTTAATTGCTTCATCAAACTTGTTTTCTTTTGCTAATTCATTTCCCTTGTTAAAGAATTCAATGGCTTTGCTGTCAGTAGCAAGTGCAATTGATTTTTCGGCTTCATCTTTCATAGCAGGGGTCTTTGCGATCCTTTTAGCTTGTTCATAGCTACTAATTGCATCATCATAATTCTTTAAGACTAGGTTTGCATTCCCTAGTGCATAAGCAGCCTGGTCATATGTGCTGTCTAAAGATAAACATGTTTCAAAAGCTTTTTTTGCATCGGGCATGTTATTTGTCTTCATTAAAGCCTGACCCTTCATATAGTATGTTCTTGGGTCCTTTGTAACTGTAAGGCTCGAATCAAAGCGTACAATTGCATCTTCATACTTCCCGGACTTCATTAGTTCAACACCACTATTGTAATAGATGGCTGCTTGTGGATCCATTTTCTTTGCTGTGGTGCTATCAGTCGCCTCTTGTGCGTTGACTGAAACTAGCAGAAAAAGTACAAAAAAGTTTGTAAGAAAAAATAATTTTTTCATCATGGCATTTTCTCTTCTATTTATTATTACTAGGTTAATTAGTTCGGGAAATGACTCTATTTTTACCCAAAGGAGTTGTCTTTTGTTCTATTTTGATTGGACAGGACAATTCCTTAAAGCAAAATATGGTTAGATTAAAAAAAAATCAACAATCAATTTAGCCTTTTTTTATTATTTACAAAATAAACAACAAAAAGCTGATCTCCTTAGTTCGAATTCTATGGTAATTGTTGTCTTCTAAATATTATACAGGAATATTTCTTTTTTGTTTCAACTGTAATATCGACTATTTTTTGATGAAATCCGAATTGTATTTGCATTTATTGGAAGGTGTACTTAAGTTACTTCAAGATTAAAGAAATTATTCATTTTTGAGCAACTTTTTCTACCTGTTCTGTTTTGAATTGGATAGTTATTATCAATTTTATTTATAGAGAAATTATATGATTCCCAAATGGCTAAAATGGGCAAAAGAACTTCAATCACTATCTCAAAGTGGACTGAACTATACAGAAAATCCTTTCGAAATTGAAAGATATAAAGCAATAATGAAGATCTCTGCTGAGATAATGGCAGAATATTCTTCAGTTGAAACCGAGAAGATAATTGACCTGTTTTCCAGACAGGCAGGTCATGCTACGCCAAGAGTAGATGTAAGAGGTGTTATCTTTAAGGACGGGAAAATTCTCCTTGTAAAAGAAAGACTGGATGGGAAGTGGACTCTTCCTGGCGGGTGGGCTGATCCTAATGAAACTCCATCTCATGCCGTTGAAAGGGAGGTCTTTGAAGAATCAGGCTTTATTGTTAATGCTGAAAAACTTCTGGCTTTGTATGACAGGGATAAGCAGGGGCATAAGCCTCCTCATCCTTTCCATGTATATAAGATCTTCTTTCTGTGTGAAATTACCGGAGGTAAAAAGACTTTAAGCAATGAGACTGATGACATTGCATTCTTTTCCGAGAAAGAAATACCTGAACTCTCTGAAGCTAGAACTACAATAAGACAACTTAGGCATTTCTTTAAGATGTACAATGCTTCAAACTGGTATACTGATTTCGACTGATAGTTTTGCAATTGAACTTTGATTGTATTTTTGTTAGTATAAAAACAGTCCTTATTAATGTATTTGTGTACAATATATTTCTTTACAATGTATGTGGGGCAATGATATTACTTAAAGGAGGGTTTTATGCCAACTTATATTCTTCTTACAAAATTATCTGCTCAGAGTCTTCAGGACCCTAAAAATCGCGAAAATATGGGACGTGACTGGTTTGGTGAAGTAAAAACAAAGTGCCCGCAGGTAAAATGGATAGACCATTATGCTTTACTTGGTCCTTTTGATTTTATGGATATTTATGAGGCCCCCAATGAAGAAGAAGCTGCCAAAGTCTCTCTTATTACTTTGTCAAAAGGTGCTGTTAAGGCAGAAAGCTGGAGCGCTATTCCTTATATGAGATTCCTTGAGATTTCGAAAAAACTTTGATAGAAGAGAATTTGATCTTGTACTTTTAACTTTTCCTGAAAAGAGTCATCTCAATAGAAATATTGCTCCTTGAAATGACTCTTTTTCAATTATTTTGCATTTTTGGCTCTTAAGGCTATATTATCTGGGCTTTCTTCAAGAAATAAAGACCTCGTAGGATATGCAAAGCTGATCTTCCTTTTTTCAAATTCCGTAAATATCTTTAGGTTAATTTCCTGCTGAATATCCATGTACTTATTAT
Source organism: Bacteroidota bacterium (assembly GCA_030706145.1). Taxonomy (GTDB): domain Bacteria; phylum Bacteroidota; class Ignavibacteria; order Ignavibacteriales; family SURF-24; genus JAUZPB01. The sequence goes on along the minus strand of JAUZPB010000048.1, from coordinate 27,276 downwards.
ATTCCGCCGTGTTAACATAATAAACTACCTCAAATATTAATCCCGATTCACCATAGGACTGAAAATGAGCCCTCTCAAAACTTGTAAATTCAATACCTTCAACTATTGTTTTTATCAAAACAGGTATCTGCTTTAACATTTCAGGTGAAACCTTGTATACGACTGACAGCTTAAAGTATACTCTTCTTCTTTTCATCCTCTTAAAGTTATGTAGCCTTGAATTTGTTAGATTGGAATTAGGAAAGACGATTTCCTCACCGCTTAGACTTAATACTCTGGTTGTTTTTATTCCAATTTTTTCTACAGTTCCTGACTTGTCGTCAACTGAAATAAAATCTCCTATTTCAAAAGGACGGTCAAAAAATATTACAAAATAACTGAAGAAATCTCCCAAGACGGCTTGTGCTGCCAAAGCAACTGCTATACCACCAATACCAAGACCGGCAATTACAGCTGAAACCTTAAAGCCGAGGTTATCTAAAAAGAAAACTACACCTAAGCCCCATATTATTATACTGATAAATGTAGATATACCCTTAAGGCTTGTCTGATCTGCAAGCCCTTCTGTAAGACTGCTTTTCCTAAAGAACTTTATAGAATTGTTTATTATTAGTATTAAAAACCTAATTGCGTAAAAAGTAAAGATGGCAAGAGTTACAGAATCAATTGTCTTTCTAAATGTTTGAGGCATCTTTAGTATACTAATAGAGAAGTACAAAAGAGCAAGGTAGATTAGTGGCAAAACAAACTTGTTTATCTGTAGTATAAAGAAATCATCAATTCTTGATGTTGTCTTCTGAATGAGTTTTAAGAGCTGCTTTAAGACAATCTTTCTAAAGATAAGCAGCAGCATTACCCCTAAGATGAATATCAAAATGCTGATTAGGTAATCACGTATTGTGTTTTCAAAATAAATCTTGTTAAGAATGGATTGTATCACGGCTATCACTGACCTTTTTTTGTCCGGTATTATACATAAAAATTCTACAAAGTTTCAAGCTGAACTTTTTCTTGAAGTCAGTCAAAGTTGGAAAAAGGCAGATAAACACTTTCTCTTAATTAGGGTAGGAAGCCAGATTCTTAAAAATATCGATGATTCTATAGAAATCATTTGACTTATCAAAGAAATAATCTGCTCCTGCATCCAAACAGATCTTTCTATATTGGGGAAAAGGATAGTTAGTTAATACAATTACTATTACTGAAGGATGTCTTTTCTTAATTTCCTTTAGCACATCAATTCCACTACCACCTGGCATACAAATATCTAGTATCACAGCATTTGGTTTTAATTCATCTATCTTTTTTATCGAATCTTCAACATTAGTTGCTTCACCTATGAGACTTATACCTTCAATGTCTGAGATCATATTTGCCAGTCTGGTGCGTACAACCGGGGAGTCGTCCGATATAAATACTCTGATTGAGTTTGTATGCAATTTGTAATTCCTGCTTGGAAATGCTTGTGGACCAACCATTATTTCATTTATCATTTTTTCTTAAGTTTACTGTTTGTACATTAGACTTTTGCCGGATATTGCATCCTTTATAAGTTAATTTATCACATTAAATAAAAATATCAAGGACTTTCTCTAGTTTTAGTTTATTAAAAAAGATTATGTTTTGAAGCCGGGAAAAAGCTGAATTTCTAGTCAGCTTTTCAGGTAAAAGTTAGTAATAGTTATACTTACAAAATAAGGCATATCTCCCCAGCACTTTTGCCATGAATTTATTATAAAATGGGAAAAAAGGATGCTCTATCTTGCCGTTTTATTCTACTAACTTATTCTGAATAGCATAATAAGTTAATTCTGCATTTGTTTTCATTTTCATCTTTTCCAACAACCTTGCTCTGTATGTACTGATAGTTTTTACGCTTAGCGCTAGCTCATCGGCAATCTGTTTTGCTGTGCGCCCTGATGCTATTAGTCTCATTACCTGGTATTCTCTATCGGACAGTGTACCATGCAGGGGACCTTCAACGTTCCTTTCAATATCTGCTGCCAGAATTTCTGCTAGTTGCTGGTTAACGTATTTCCCACCTTCCATTACCTTGTTAATTGCTTTTATTAACTCTTCTGGTGCGCTATCTTTTGTAAGATAACCAGAAGCTCCGGCTTTTATGGAACGCAGTGCAAACTGATCTTCCGAATGCATCGTTAATACTAACACAGGAAGACGAGGTTTTATCTTTTTTATTTCTTTTAATATATCTAATCCGCTAAGTCCGGGCATAGAAATATCAAGAATTATAACATCCCATGGTTCTTTATTAACCATGTCAAGAACCATCTGCCCATTTTCTGCCTCGCCGCATACATAATGTCCCTTTCCATCTGCAAGGATCTGCCGTAACCCCTGTCTAACAATTGAATGATCATCACCAATTAATACCTTTGCCATTTTTTTTGCTCCCCCTTACTCTTTTATATTTCCAACGGGAATAGTTACTGTGACAGTTGTTCCATTTCCAGGGGTCCCTTTTATGTTAAATTCGCCCCCTAAAAGATATGCTCTTTCTCTCATTCCAAGAAGACCAAAGGACTTTGTGTTAATAATTTCTTCATCTGTTATCCCTCTGCCATTATCATGTATTCGTAGTATAACCTTGCCATTTTGCAGTAATAGTTCAACCTCAATTACTGTTGCATTGGCATGACGGGCAACATTTGTCAGAGTTTCCTGGAATATGCGGAAAAGGGCAGTAGAGAAATTTTGATCCATCGTAAGCTCTTTGGGCAATCTTATGAGCTTGCACTCAATACCTGTCCTGCTCTGAAATTCCTGAGCTTGCCACTCAATTGCTGCAGTTATGCCCAGATAGTCCAAAACTCCTGGACGCAGTTCCGAAGATATCTTCCTTACAGACTTAATCGTAGAATTAATAAGAGAGTACATGGCGGCTATTTTTTCCTGTATAGGCTCGGCTGCAGTATTTTCTGTCAGTAGCCTTTTTTCCAACCATGAAAGATCCATTTTTAGCCCAGTTAAGGCCTGCCCTAACTCATCATGTATTTCCCTGGAGATTCTTGTCCTTTCTTCTTCTCTTGCAGACTGTGTGTGTGCTGAAAGCCGGCGCAGCTGCTCTCTTGAATTTTTTAGCTGAAATTCAGCTGCCTGTATCTTCTGATAAGCAAGTGCATTCTGAATAGCTGTTGAGGCTGACTGTGATAAAGCAATTAGTTTGTCTTTATCTGACTCAACAAACCCATTATTGTTAATTTTGTTTGTTACACCAAGAAAACCAATAACGTCTCCCTGGCTGTTTTGTATCGATACATAAGCTGCTGTCTTTAATTTGAATTTTTCTCTTATCTCCGGAACAATATTCGGGTCACTTTCCGCATTATTAATTATTATCGATCCCTTGTTCTTTATCAGCTTTCCTGGAATTCCAACCTCCGGCGGCCAGCAAAATTCAAAGTCATATGAAACCGAGTTTAATATTACTTTTTTGCAGACCATCCCTTCTGCTGTCCTTAATCCCGTATAACCACCTTCAGCATTTGTTAGTTTTATGGCCTCTTCGACAAGAGCATCCATAAGTTTATCGACATTTAATGTGGAATTTAACCTCTTGCTTACGTTAAGAAGAGTATGTATAGTTGTCTCTGCTTCTTTTCTTAGAGTTATATCCCTGGAATTAACTACAACACCACAGACTGATGGATTATTCAAAAGATTTTTCATTATACTTTCAATATTTCGCCATTTCCCTTGTTTATCTTTGATCCGGAATTCTACAGAGGAAATTTTATCTGGAACCCTCAAAAGTCTTATAAAAACCTTCATCAATTTGCTTATGTCTTCCGGATGAATATATTTTATAATATTCTTTCCTATAAATTCACTTGCCTTGTAACCAAGGGTTTTCTCAACCGATGGACTTACATAGAGGAAATGTCCTTCACGATTTAAGATTGATTTTATATCCAGGGCATTCTCAATCAATGACCTGTAATATTCCTGACTTTTCTTCAGCCTTTCTTCTGTCTTTATCAAAGATGTTATGTCGTGAACTGTTCCTATTATCTTATATACTTCTCCGCGGTAGTCTATTAATACTTCTCCTCTTTCCTTTAATATTCTTATTTCTCCATCAGGTCTTATTAGCTTATATTCACTTGTAAATGGCTGGTGATCCTTAAAGGCTTCTTTGATCGTAGAATTGAAAATCTCCCTGTCTTCGGCAAGCAGGAAATTTAGGACAGTTTCATAATCCAGGACTTCTCTTTTCTGAATCCCATAAATATTAAAGAGTTCATTAGTCCAGTAGATTCTGTTGCTCTTTACATCCCATTCCCAGCTCCCTGTATTTGTGAGCTTTTGCGTATCTGAGAGTATTCTCTCGTTTTTTCTTAATTTCTCTTCTGCATTTTTTCGTTCAATGAAATTTCCTATATGATCGGCTGTCATCTTCAGGAAATCTACCAGATCTTTATCTTGTGCCTTTTCTTCAAACAAATAAAAGACCATTACAGCACTTACTTCACCTCTATTAATAACAGGTATAGCAATAATGGTACGAAAACCGGCTTCTTCCAGCCAGTGCAGCCTTAGATTTTCCTTTTCTTTTGAAAAGTCATTTATCCACATGCTTTTTTTATTTGACCAAATTTTTCCTATAAGACCTTTGCTGCTTTTGAAAATAGTAGATGTGCTTTTTCCCCTGAATTCCTCTGTCTCTGCGTTGCCCTGACTAAATGAACAAGCGCAAACAATTGCATTTGAATGATCTCTATTAATCCATATCTCGCCATAGGGCCAGTTATAGATCTTGCATAACTTGCCAAGCGTGAATTCAAAAAGGGTATCAGACTTAAGATCAGAACTGAATTCTTTTCCTAGAAGACCTAAAAGTGTTAAACCTTCTTTGCTGAATTTCTCTTCAGTTATATCATAGGCCGAAGCGTAGATCTGTTGTTCTTCACTATTGAAATTGCAGTTCCATACTACCCATCTATAACTTCCTTTCTTATCTTTCAGCCGAATTATTGCTTGCTCTGTCTGCCTGTTTCTGCAGTCAACTAAGTTTTCTATATATTCTTTGTCTTCCGGGTGTACTAAATCCAGAAGATTTGTCTCTAATAGTGCCGAGGCAGAATACCCTAAAACTTGTTGCCATCTGCGGCCGTTTGTCCATTTTATTTTATAGTTAATATCTACTATGACCAGAAGCTCATTTATTAAATTATTGAACATTTGAGACTGATCATTATATTGTGTTAAACTATCTGTTTTGGAAGACTTATTCATTAAGATCCGTTTCCTTACCGTTGGAAATTCTCATCTAAGATAACAAATTTATTCTGACAGAATTCACTAAAAACTAATCCTGACTGTAAATCTTATGACTTTATTAGTTAGTTGTTCTTTGCTTTTTCAAGAATCGAAAATTATATAATTTACAATCAAAATCACTAGAATGAAAAATACAATTGGGTAACTTTAGATCAGGAGTATATTGCTAGTAAATATCTCTTATCGATTGTTGCCGGTATATAGGATAAAAATTTTTATTATAAGAAGCAACAAGAAACATTTTATGAATTGGGGTAGTAGTTAAAGCAGGCCTCTTTCTATACTGCTGGATACAAAGTACCTGCCTGAAATTTTTTAATGAAAAAATTTTAGCCGCTTAATTTCCATAGATCCACTCTTTTTGTCTTTTTAACCTTTCATCCAGATGAAACTTTCTGAACAGGTCAGCCATCTGTTCAGGGGTCTTTTTACCTTTTTCGAGCATCTTAAGATTTGCAAGTTCCTTTACCATTATTGACACTACTGCAGAAGCTTCTGAAAGATATTTCTTGTTTACCTTGTCAAACGTATCCCCGCTGGAATGATAGTATTTTACCATATCTTCATCTAAGTGGGCTTGAAGTGAAAATGTAGGTATTCCCTTGAACATAAATGGTATATGATCACTGTTTGTGTAGGGATAATTTACAACACCTGAGGAGAGATCAAATCCATTTAACCTAAACTTAAGATCATTAAAGAAAGGAATAAACTGGTCAAATCCCATTACATTAAATCCGGTTGGCTCTCCTGTCATATCCATATTAACCATAGCTACAATTCTATCGTTTCTATGCATCTCAGCATACATTTTTGAGCCCCAGAGTCCAAATTCCTCACCATTGAACCAGACAAAATCAATACTAAAGTAGTTGCTCTCTGCAAACGTTTTTATCAGTCTTGCCACATCAAATAATATTGCAGTGCCAATGCCATTGTCAATAGCACCCTGACTAATATCCCAGGAATCAAAATGGGCCCCAATTACTATCTTTTCTTTAACTTTGCCAGGAATAGAATAGACAAGATTTGCCGTTTCGACTTCCTTACATCTGGATTTAACAGACAGGTCAAGCTTTACATCTTTGCCATTTGTTAAAAGCCTTTTTAGCCACATACCTTCTTCATAATTAAGGCTGAAAGCAGGAATTAAAGTTGGGGTACCTTGAAAATTGCCTGTCCCAGCAAGGTTAAGTGTTCCTGGGTGCTCATTTATAAATAATATTGCCTTTGCACCTTTTTCGGCTGCTATATCTATGGCTTCATAGCGCAGAAGCGGTTCTTTTCCTTTTGGCCTTTCTGAGCTTACAAGGACAATTTTTCCTTTTACATCCTTTTCATTGTATTCTTCACTAAAACCATAACCAGCAAATACTGCATTTGCTTCAAATTCCGGGACTGAATCTGCATATCCAAGTGCAATTGCATTAAAATCCTTTTCGGCCGGATAAGTCATCTTTACTTTATCTTCACCCCTTTGCCAGCCTGGTACGTTAAATGTCTCATAATGCGCTGCAATTGAGAGTCTTTCTAACTCCTGCTTCATTATTTCCATAGCCTTTTTGTTTTTAGATGTTCCCATCATTCTTCCACCTGCTTCATCACATAACCTTTCTAGCAGGTCAAAAGAGTGATTATCAATAAAAGCTGAGCCGGCAAGTCTGTTCCATGTATCATCTGTACTTTGGGCAAAGCTTGAACAAAATAAATAAAGTGTCAAAACTGTGAGCGTAACAAGAAAATTCTTCATCCTTCAATGCCTTTGTTGTTTTTTTTGCCATTATTAACTGCGCCCAAATTAATCAAATTATTTTAGTTTGTAAACCAATTTTGGCTTATATACAAATAGTTTTAGCCATTCTTATTCTACGGCTATACAAATCTAAAGTTTTATGCTTTTCTTCTTCTATTGAGTGCAAATTTATGCATTTAGTTGGTGTATATATACGCTTGTATGCATTTTTTTAGGGAAAATATTAAACTAGGCTTCAAAAGACCAACATTTTTACGAAAAATCATAGTACTTTTGTAAAGCTCAGGTGTAATAAATGTATTCCTGAGGATCTACACGGGTTTTATTAGCTCTATGCGTGAAGAGCTTCTAAAACATTGAAATTTGGAACAACCCGTTCATTTTTTTTTAACAAAAAAGGGGAAAGGAAGCAGATGAAAAAACTCTTTACAGCTCTTTTTATAACTGCATTTACAGTTGGCTTAAATGCTCAGTCTTTTAATTTCGAATGGTTAAATCCCAAACCTCATGGTAATGAGCTAAGCGAAATTATTTCGCTGGATGCTAATAACATTATTGCTTTCGGAACTGCTGGTATCGTTCAGAGAAGTACCGATGGGGGAACTACCTATACTTTGTCCTATCCGGATTCTTCTGCAAGGGATTTCTACGGAGCTTATTTCTGGGATGCAGATAAAGGTATTGCTTGCGGTAAGGCTGGACTTTTAATGAAAACTACTGACAAAGGAAAGTCCTGGACTTATCTAACTTCAGGGACTACTGAAGATTTACGTAAGGTAGCCTTCGTCGATTCAGATACTGGTTATGTGGTTGGATCTAAAGGCATAATACTAAAGACCAAAGATGGCGGAAAGACCTGGGTAAGCTCTACTTTTGGTACTTCTACGATTTATTGTATCTCCATTGTAAAGCCTTCTTTGATTATTCTTGGTACCGGTAACTCTACAACAAGAATAATAAAATCAACCGATTATGGTGCTAGTTGGACAAATATTACAACATCAACTGTTACATCATCTATATATAGTATTTACTATATTAACGAAAAAACCGGAATGGTTGGAACATATGATTGCAATATCTATAAAACTATAGACGGTGGTGCAACTTGGGTTAAAAAGACTCTTCAGAGTGCTTCTGGAGCTGCAATTAATGATATTGATTTTGTGGATTCTACACAGGGATATGCTGTTGATGATAAAGGCGTTATTTATAAAACTACCGATGGTGGAGAAAACTGGAGCGCTACAAAATTCTTTCAGCAGAAATTTGATGCTATAACTGTAAAATATGCAAACCTCTATGCTGCAGGTCAGAGCGGATCAATTTACAAAAGTACAAATTCTGGAAGCAGTTGGGATAACAAGATTCAGGCCTTCTCTCAACTTGGTTTTAGACAATTGACTTTTGTTGATTCTAAAACAGCTTATATGTGTGGTGGCTCTACAATTAATTCTGATAGTCTTGGCCTACTTTATAAATCAACAGATGGCGCAGTTACATGGAATCCGCTAGATTATAATTTCAAGACTAATATGTATTCTTTTGCAATGCCGACTGCAGATGTATGGTATGCTAGTGGTGGTGGTAACTCTCTCTTTAAGACTACTGATGCTGGTAAAAACTGGACTAAGTTAACAAGTCCTGTAACTGGTGTTACTACAATGGTATTTTACTCAATAGTCTTTACAAGTAAAGATACTGGTTACGCTGCAGGAAATTCGGGTAAACTCATAAAAACTGTTGACGGTGGACAAAATTGGACTAACCTGACTTCAGGTTTTTCTTCTACTCAAGCAATCTGGAAGATTGTTATTCCTGATTCTTCTAATTCTAATACTCTGTTTATTACTGGTGGTGGTGGTAAACTTTCAAAGTCAACCGATGGTGGACAAACATTTACAAGCGTTGATACAAAAGTTGCTAGCAATTTCTTTGGATTAAAGTTTAAAGATAAAAAAATAGGTCTTATTGGAGGAACTTCTCAGGCCCTAAGTAAAACAACTGATGGTGGCAATACATGGACTCCATTGACTCTGCCTTCAAGTATTACAGGAACAATCTGGGCTATTGGCTTTGGTGAAAAGACTTACTGGGCATGCCTTTCAACAGGGGATATTATTTATTCAACTGATGAAGGTACTACTTGGAGTGCAATAAAGAAGTTTAATGCAAATCCATTATATGATGCTGCTTTTGCTAATAAGAGTATTTATTTTGTAGGCGCTAGTGGATCTGTTATTAAGGGCAACGCTGATCTAAATACATCAGTTAAACAGATCTCAGGAGCTACTGTTAAGTCTTTTGAACTGACTCAGAATTATCCTAACCCATTTAATCCTTCTACTACGATTAAATACTCAGTTCCAAATGAAGGAAAGGTAAGTCTTAAGGTTTATAACCTCTTGGGTGAAGAAGTTGCTACATTGGTAAATCAAAACCAGTCAGCTGGCACTTACTCTGTAAACTTTGATGCTTCTAGCCTTTCAAGTGGCATTTATTTCTATCAGTTATCTTCCGGAAATAATGTCTCAGTAAAGAAAATGATGCTCGTTAAATAGTAGGACCCTTTACTAAATTGTCTATTTCACAGGGCAGCTGATCTGTTCATTTATCAGATCGCTGCCTTCTGTGTAATATAAATGAAAATTATTTTAGCTCTGTACATTCAATAAATTCTTACAGTCTGCCTCTATGAATAGAAAGTTTTTTTGCCTCTCATTTCTCATCTATTTTTCCTCGGTTTTATTTGCGCAGTCCGACCTGTCAATTCTTAAGGGGAAAATAACTGATGAAAAAGGCGACCCGTTAGCCTTTGCAAATGTAGTTCTAAAGGAAACCAATAATGGCTCTACTACAGATAATAACGGCCTGTATAAAATTCTAACAAAACCCGGTTCTTATACAATTGAAATTTCTTTTATCGGTTATGAAAAACTAACTGAGAAAATTACCCTCGATCGGTCAATGACGCTTACCAGGGATTTTAAACTTAAAAACACCTCTTTTGTTATTGGCAGTATTGAAGTAGTTGCAAATAATAACTTTATCCCAAATACTCCTGAGACTAAAACCGTTATCTCCTCAGGAGAAATAGAACATGTTCAAGCTGCTAGCTTGAATGATGTACTAAAGCTTACTCCGGGAGTTGAAACTACTACAAACCCTAATTTTGCCAATGCTGAAAAAGCTAGCATCCGCCAGGGTGATGCTCTTGGAACTCAGATCATGCTGGATGGCATTCCACTTACAAATAATGCAAATATGCAGGTCGACATTGGCTCTTCTACTGCAAGTAGTGGTATAGACCTTAGGGCTATTCCGGCTGAAAATATTAAAGAAGTGGAAATAATACGCGGAATCCCTTCTGCTCAGTATGGTGACCTGGCAGATGGACTTATGATCGTGAAAACAAAATCTTCCGCCGAGCCTTTTCGCATGAAGTATAAATATAACCCACAGATAAATGAAATTAACCTAAGCGGCGGATTTTTATTTAGTAATTGGGTTTTTAATGGCAACTTTAATCTGGCAACTTCTGATAGAGATATCCGTGTCGAAGGCGATGGTTATACACGCCTTGCTGGACAGATCTCGGCAGAAAGAGAAACTGAAGAATTTAGCCTGAAAAATATTCTCTACGTGACACGTGCTTTAGATGAGAGAAAGGAAAAGCCTTCTTATCAGCTTAGAGATGCTTGGTATAACAGAGACCTCAATATTAAATATACAGGTAAGTATTCAAGAACTTTTTCTTCTTTTAGCAGTCTTAACCTTAATCTGTCGGCCTCTTATACTTATCAGGATTCCTATAGCCAGCAAATGGTCTCTCGCGATAATATCGTTATTTCAACTAGTAAAGAAGAAACAACTCAGCCTGGCATAATTGTCTTCGGATCCTATCTGGGAAAGAAATGGATTAAAGGAGATGTATGGAACCTTTATTCTGATTTTAATTATGACTTTAGGTTCTTTACTGGAGAAATTCTCCATAACTGGATTGCTGGCCTAAGCTGGCGAGATGATTTTAATAAAGGTGATGGTGTTATCTTTGATCCTTATTTCCCTCCATCGGTTACTATTCCTACTCAAAGGGTGAGAACCTATGATGAGTTGCCGCATTATAATATCGTTAGCTTATATGCCGAGGATAAGGTAACAGGACGCTTTATTAGACCATTTACACTGCAGCTTGGACTGCGCTATGAGGTTTACCGCCCAAATGGATTTAATATCAAAGGACTATGGGGAGCAGGTGATTTAATAGAATCTTACAACGGAAGCTTCCTCAATCCAAGAATTAATTTCTCTTATAACCTTGCAGAGGAGACTCAGCTTAGAATGAGCTATGGCGTTACTTCTAAGTCACCACCAATGAGTATGATATTTGCCCAAAAAAAATATTACGACATCGTAGATACTGTCTCTGTCCGCAACCCGGCTTACGCCGATAGCAATTACGCTATTATATCTACTTATATTCGCCAGCAAGCAAATGAGTACTTGAAGGGCTACAAACAGAGTAAGTACGAAATTAGTCTTGACCAGCAGATTGGAACCGTTGGCTTTACGTTGACTGGTTTTTATAACCATTCGGACAACATGTTTGAAAGCTTAAGTGAACCTACGGTTTTTTATAAAAGATCTTTCCCAGACTGGCCAAGTCAGTCTTTGTACTCTGTTAGAGATAGTGTCCTTGATACCTATCTGCGTTATTCAAATAACGGCTGGCAAAAAGTTAGCGGTATTGAATTTTCCTTCAGGACAAAAAAACTTCCTATTATAAATACTGTCTTTACTTTTGATGCTTCCTATACTTATCAGCAAAGCGGTACAAAAAATGGCTTCTATTTCGGTTCTGCCAGATATAGTTCACTGCTTGGCATAAGAGTAATGCCAATGTATATCGCATCAGAAGACTGGAGCAAAGATCTCCTTCTTAATTACAGGTTTGAAATACAGGCAAAGTCTTTGGGCATGTGGATAACTCTGCATATTCAGCAGAAAGCAGTTGAGATCTATGGTGACAAGGGACTAGATCAAACACTCGCTATAGGGTATTTTACACAAAAGGGTGAGACTATTAAGATCAGTGAATCTGAAAGATCAAATTCAAAGTATAAAGAACTTCAAAAAAGTATTGAAGATTTTCAGCTCTTGGATGAGGATAAACCTAACAAGTGGCTCTTAAACGTTAAGGTTAGTAAGTCCCTCTGGAGCGGCGGATCAATTTCTTTCTTTGTAAATAACTTCCTTAACAACCAGCCATTGTATAAAAGAAGAAGAAGCTCTCAGATTTCACCAACTTATGAAACAAGAAATCCAGATATCTATTATGGCATTGAGTTAAGCTCGGCTTTAGGAGGTATGTTCTAAAATGAAAAAAAGATTTATTTACGTTTTTGCCCTTGCTCTTTCAGCATTGTCTTTGCAGTGTGATCAATTGGTCAACAGCGAGCTTAAGCCTGATGCTAAGGAAAGAGGAATAGATTATAAGATCATCTTGAATGATGAAAGTGGAACAATGCAGAAACTCACAGGTAAAAATATCGTCTGCAATGCTCTTATCCATATTAAATCAAATACGCTTGGAACTGAATATACTGCTGCCACGGATTCAAACGGCGTTGCTACTTTTCATGATATAATCTCAGATGATTATCATATCTCGGCTTCAAGAGATTTATCAGCCGATGAAATGGAACTCGTTTCGGGCCATAAAGTCGCAGGCTACAAACTCTTAAATAGAAAGTGCGGTGTTATTAAGCTCCTTGCAAATAATACTTTACCCGTTGAGGTTTCCATGGAAGCTGTTTTTGCAGGTTCTCCTATCGTAATAAGTGAGATCTATGCAAGCGGCCCGCAAGGTTCAGGCCTTTATTATCACGATAAATATGTCGAGCTCTTTAATCAGTCCGATTCTGTGCAGTATCTTGACGGCCTTATTATTGCAAGAGTTTATAGCAGCGAAGTCTATGGAATTAACTACAGGAACGATCCTGAATTTATTCACTCTGAAGCTATTTGGTATTTCCCTGGAAATGGCAAAGACTACCCGATAATGCCTGGACAATATATTGTCTGTGCAGAAGATGCAATTGATCACAGAATAAATGCTCCGAATTCAATTGACCTCTCACACTCAAACTTTGAGTTTTTCAAAGATGATGCTCCTGATGTTGATAATCAGGCAGTAACAAATATGGTAAAGTTCTACCAGCCAAGTGGTAATGACTGGATTATTGGCGGCGAAAGAGATGCTCTTGTCTTAGCAAGAATTCCTGCAAAATCATTGGTCATTAAAGGAAGCCAGTACCTTATTCCTTATTCTTCTATACTGGATGGCGTAGAATACTTAAAGGATCCTACTATGCTAAACAAAAAAACGCTCAACGATGCTATTGATGCTGGTGCTGCTGGCGGTATTCAATTCTATACTGGAAAATCAATGGAAAGAATTTCAGTAACAGTTGGCGGAAAAACTCAGCTGCTAGATAATAATAATTCTTCTCTGGACTTTAAGATAATTGACCATCCGACTCCAGGATATCACTTTTGAAACTTAAATGGTTGCTATTAATATGAAAGTAAAAATAAAAGCTATTATCTGTTTTAGCATTTTATCTGCTGCTGCAGCACAGATAAACGCCCAGCAGCTTTATTCTGCTAATCCATTCTTTAAGAGCATTTTTGAAAGCCGGAAAAATATTAACTCATATTATACGGGTGATAATCCGGCTTACCTGAACTATGAAAACGGAGATCAGCTTCTTTCTCTTAAATCTGTCTATAATAACAGTGACGGCAAGTTCAAGAAGTTTATTGATCCTTCTACTACGGAGCTTTATCAGGTAAGTGCTTCGGGTAAAAAAAATATAGATTCTTTCCAGGTCTTTAAAGGTAGTTTTGGCTTTCAGAGAATTGAAAGAAAAGACTGGAACTGGCTGGCTTCTAAATATTACGAGGACTTTAACCCGTTTCTATTTGGTGACAGTACAACAGGCACAACACACTATAATGGGATCGTAATGAATGCCCAGTATAATGCTCTTATCTATGAAAAATTCCTCCTTGGCTTTATGTTCAACTATAGCGTCGATCAGGGTCTAAAGGAAGTTTTCCCTCGGCCTACTACAGATCACCGCGATATTGATCTTAAACTTGGCGCTGGCTATTTACTAAGTAATAGTCTTTCTTTAGGCGCTTCAGTTAAGATCTATGATTATAATGAAAAAATCCTCTACCAGGAAGATGAGTCTGATGTTTCAAGGGAAGTTTTTCTTTTGAAGTTTAAAGGATTTGATTTCCCCTTTGTAAATAAAAAGAAGACTGAGACCAGATATAATTATAAAAATGGTTTTTTCTCCTATGGCAACATTTCTTATTTGAAAGATGACTATGCTCTAGCTGCATACTTCGGTGGAGGTCTTGAGCAGTCCACAATTAAAGAAGATGCTGTAAATCCTGTTACACAAGGATATTGGAAAAACCAGGTCTATGAGGGGGCCTTCAGATCCGGATGTAAGCTCACCGAAGGGCTTTATCTTGGCTTAAACTATGACTACAGAGAAGATAATATGTGGGCAAAACATCCCTCGACTTCTGTCCTAATGATGGAAAACTATATGCCGAAACATTCTCTTTATTCAGGACTCGAATATGCAGTCTCTAATTATCTTTCACTTGGCCTTGAAGGAGGCTTTGAACTGAATAAAATTGACTATAATGACTATTACAGTACTATTTTCTGGAACGTTAAAGGCAATACTATTTCCGCCTCTGCCGGGTGCGATATTCTTTGGAGTACAAGGATTAGCTCATCTTTTGCTTATGGAATTAGCAAGTTTTCAGTAAAAAGCTCAAACCTCACACAGATACTTCAGTCTCAGTATTACCTGAACTACAGGTTAAATGACGTAATGTTTTATATGACAGATTTTATGAAACATTCATTAAATACAGTTTTTAGTATTCAGCCGGCAAAGTGGGGAGTAATTAATATCTACATTTCTTATAGCACTATGCTAGCTGAAGAAAACCCCTTGTTTAACAAACTTCACCGAAATGATTTTAACTCATCGGTTGAATTAAAAATAAGAGCTTATTAGAAAAATATATTTATGTGATCCGTTTTTTTTATTAGTTGCTAACAGAAAAGATTGGAGTGCTTAAAAAAATTAACAAAAAGGAAATAAATATGAAAAAACTTGTACTGATAGTTTTTCTTTCTATCATTTCTATTTCGTCTGCTTTTGCTCAGTCATGGAATGTCGTTTCCGAACCTTTCAGTAAGGCTACAATAAATGATGTCTTTTTCGTTTCAGAAAACGAAGGATTTATTGCAGGTGATTCCGGATATGTTTTTCATACTGCCAATGGCGGACAATCATGGGAGAAACAAGTCACTCCCTCAAAGAAAAGCATAAAAAAACTATTCTTCCTTAATGCTTCCTATGGCTGGGCAGGTACTGGACAGGGGAGTATTTTTATTACTACAGATGGAGGCCAGAAATGGACTGAGAGCAGTTTTGCTTCTGTGATTCCTGGCTTGGCCTTTACTTATTGTGACGCTATTTGTTTTGTAAATCAAAACGTAGGCTTTATTGCTGCTGGTAAGGATAAAGCTATCTACCTTTTGAAAACAACAGATGGAGGACAGAGCTGGGTTAAAAAGGATTCTCTTGTTAGTACTGTTTCTAGACGCTGGTATGATATTAGTTTTTATGATCAGGACAGAGGTATTGTTGTAGGCGATAAAAAAGACATTTTCCGCTATACAACTAACGGAGGTGAAAAATGGGAATCTTCTTCAATTGCAGACAACTTCTTTGGAATTCAAAGGACTGCTAAGTGGCTAAGCTCTTCTGAGGTAATTACTCTTGGTGAGGGCAATGAATTTAACGGTGTGTCTACTCCTATTTATAAATCAACTGATGGCGGTCAGAGCTGGACAAAAAAAAGTATTTCTGCCCAGTGTTTTGACAGAATAAAAGATGTTTATTTTAAGAACTCAAAAGAAGCTGTTGCTGTTGGAAGTAATGGCTTTAGTAAAATGTTCTTGGCCAAAACCACAGATGGCGGTGAAACATGGACACAGTCTGCAGGACCATTTTCTTTTGGAGTTCAGGTCGTTACTGGCTTTAATAATACTTTGTATGTTCTTGGTAACGAAAGCCATCTGGCTAAATCTACTGATTTTGGTAATACATGGAGTATTATTCCTAATAAAACAACTAGCAGCATTTATTCAATTAAGTTTAAAGGCGGACGAGGCTATGCCCTTAGCCGTACAAGCGATGTATTTATTAGTGAGGATGGAAAAGGAGATAGCTGGAAATATGGCTCAAGTGCAGGACAATGGGACGCTTATTCGATGTGCTTTACTAGCTCAACTACAGGCTTTGTTCAGAAGGAAAACCGCCATATTCTTAAGACAACCGACGGAGGCTTAACCTGGAAGACAGTGCTTGAGGCTGTTGATTTTAATGCAAAAAATAAAGTCGGCGGTATTACATTCCCAGATGAAAATACAGGCTATGCATGGTTTACTATTAACGACTATAGCGACTTTAGATTATTTAAGACAACAAATGCAGGTGAGTCCTGGACAGCTATAGATACAATCGCAGGACCTGGGTATATTTCTGGTGATATAGCTTTCTTTGACGCTAATACAGGAGTTATGGCAGGGCCTAAACGCTGGCTGGTTCGTACGTCTAACGGAGGCGCTACTTGGGATACTGTTAAAATTAATAATGTCCCTTCAAATATTGCTTCTGGTGATTTTGAAGATCTCTTCATTCTTGACAATTCCCATGCATGGGCAGTAAGCGAAAAAATGATACTCTTTAGCTCTGATAAGGGATTAAACTGGAATTATGTTGATCACGGAGTTAAAAACATTGATTCTTCTTTCTATGCTGTTGCATTCTACAACGATAAACTTGGCTATATAGCCTGCTTTGATGGTACAATCCTTAAGACTACCGACGGTGGAAAAACTTGGTCGGCAGATTTAAAATTTAAGGACATTTATCATTTCTATAGCTTAGCATTTAATGAAAATGGCGAGGCCTTCCTTGGTACTTCAAATGGCGTAATTTTAAGCGATAAACAGTTTGTGGGAGTAAATGAAGAAAAGGCTTCGTTGCCTAAGGCTTTTTCGTTGGAACAGAATTATCCTAATCCTTTTAACCCTTCAACAAGCATTAGATTTTCACTGTCAAATGACCAATTTGTAAGCTTGAAAGTATTTGACCTGATGGGACGTGAAGTAAGGTCTTTAATATCCAGGTTCTATAAAGCAGGTACTTATACAATAAACTTTGATGCAAAAGATTTGTCAAGCGGAATCTATTACTATCAGCTTAAAGCCGGAAGTAATATGCAAACACGCAAGATGACTCTTTTGAAGTAATTGTAATAGTTGTTTTTTTAACTTTTATGGAAAATACATTGGAAAGTAAAATGAAATTGAAACTAGTAATCCTAATTCTTTTTGTATTTAATATTAGTTCATTCGCACAAATAATTGTAAAAAAACCGGTCAGGAAAAGCCCAACTTCTTTTGCAATTATTATTGATAAGACAACCTATGATAAGACTTCTGATGCTGTAGATGCTTATAAAAATGCAATTGAAAGTGATGGACTTGCTACTTACGTGCTTATTAATGATTGGAAAAATCCGGATGAAATTAAGTCCGAGATATTAAAGCTCTACAAAAGCAAAAATCCTCTGGAAGGAATTGTTCTTATAGGTGATGTTCCAATTCCAATGGTAAGAAAAGCACAGCATATGACTTCTGCTTTTAAGATTGATGAGAACCAACCTATGTTCGTCTCTTCAATTCCTACTGACCGTTTTTATGATGATCTTGACCTAAAGTTCAATTTTATTAAACAGGATTCTTCTCACAAACTTTGCTTCTATTACACACTTTCTCCTAATTCACCCCAGAGAGTAGAGAAGGATCTTTATAGCGGTCGTATTAAAGCTTCTGTAGATGATAATTCAAAATACGAGGTAATTAAAAATTATCTTCTTAGAGTTGTTCAACAGAAAAAACAGCAGAATAATCTGAATAATATGATGGTCTTTACCGGACATGGCTATAATTCAGAAGCCCTTACAGCATGGACCGATGAGCACATAGCACTCAGAGAACAGTTCCCTCATCTTTTTACTCCGGGGCACACTCTAAAACACCTTAATTTTAGAATGAGCGACCAGATGAAAGAGATAGTCTTAAGTGAGCTTCAGGATCCTAAGCTTGATATTGCAATTTTTCATGCACATGGAGAAGATGATACACAGTACCTTGTAGATCTGCCAAACCCAAAGAGCCCAGATGGAAAGATCGAATCTGTTAAACTTTACTTAAGAAGTAAACTTCGTACTGCAAAGAGAAGAAAACAGTCTGTTAACGAGGCAAAAGCTTACTTCATGAAGTCTTACAATGTACCTGAAAGCTGGTTCGAAGGTGCTTTTTCTGATTCAGTAATAAAGGCTGATTCAATACTTGAAAACACACTCGATATTCATGCCGACGATGCAAGGAAAATTGCTTCACAGCCTAAGCTTATGATCTTTGATGAGTGCTTTAATGGCTCTTTCCATGAATCCCCATATATTGCTGGTGAATATGTCCTGGGTAAGGGCAATACTATTGCGGGAATTGCAAATACAACAAATGCACTACAAGATCAGTGGATTGATGAACTTATTGGACTTCTGAAATATGGACTAAGACTAGGTCAGTGGCATAAGTTTAATAATCTCATGGAATCCCATCTGATCGGGGATCCAACGTTCCATTTTTCATCTGTCGATGGTTTGGACCTGAAAAGCCTCATTTCTTTACATCAAAAGGATCTGGCATACTGGAAGAAGATGCTCCAGAGCAGCGAGGATATTCCACTTAGGTCACTTTCTATAGCTATGCTATATAAAAACCTGGGACAGAAATACGAAAAAGATTTGGTGGACATTTACAGAAAAGATGCATCGTTTAATATCAGAATGCAGTGCATGAAATATATTGCAGAGATAAATTCACCTGTTTTTCGCCAGATGCTCAAAGAATCTATATTGGATCCATATGAACTTGTTCGCCGCATTAGTGCTGACTGGATGGGAAAAAGTGGCCTAAAGGAATACCTTCCAATTATGGCAAAACGTATGCTTACTGATGAATCCGATAGAGTTTCTTATAATCTGAAATCTACTATGGTCTTCATTGATCCTGTGGCTTCTTATGAAGAATGTGTAAAAGCATTAGATCAGATGCCTTCTAATGCAAATAAGGATAAGATAAAAGAAACTTTGAAGAGCTCAATCCTTAGAAACAAAGAATGGCTTGAAAAGGAACTGATCCCTGGTATAACAAGCGATACATTAAAGCTAAAGAAAAGAATATCAAACGTAAGGACCTTTAGAAATTATACTTTCGAGCAGGCTATTCCGGTTCTGATTTCACTTGCTAAAAACCAGAAAGAAGATAAAGACCTTAGAGCTTCAGTTCTTGAGGCTTTGGGGTGGTATGCACTCTCGGCAAACAAAGATATTATAGCACAGGCTTGTGAGGAAATAATTAAAGATTCTTCTAATCCTAAGGAAGTTATCGATGAAGCTACAAAGACTAAGAATAGACTAAAGGAAGGTTATAGTAATCTAATTACCTCTTAAATGCTTAAAAAATAACGACTTGGGAAAATATTTTCTATTGATCAAATGCCCGCCGAACTTTACATTTCGACGGGCATTTGCTTTTTAGCCCATCCTTAAAAATCAAAATTAAAATTTTTATACTAATAAATATTTTATTATTAAGCACCTGCCCAATATTAGCCAATACTTTTGTACAAAGCTACAAGTTTATATCCATTTTTGGAGTAAAATCAAAGATAAGCATTATGGCATTTCTCTTGCGAATGACTTATTTGCAAGTATGATGTAGGTTTAGAAAAGGGATAGATAGGGAAGATGAAGTTCAGGTTGTTTATACTTTTATTGTTGGTATGGAAAGGTGCCTCTTTCGCAAAGCTTGAAGTCAAAAAACCAAGGCAGGAACATGCAACCTCATTTGCCATCATTATTGATAAAGAGACTTATGATAATGCTGAAAACGCCGTAAATGCTTACCGCGATGCCGTAGAAAACGATGGGCTTTCTACATATATTCTCATAAGCCAGTGGAAAACTCCGGATGAAATAAAAGCTGAGATCCTAAAGCTCTATAATCAGAAACCTCAGCTAGAGGGTGTGGTTTTTATAGGCGATATTCCTATACCCATGCTTAGAAATGCAGAGCATTTGACATCTTCCTTTAAGTTTGAGGACGAAAGTTCATCTTACTTTAATTCTTCTGTCCCTTCTGATCGCTTTTATGACGATTTTCACCTGAAATTCAAGTATATAAAACAGGACTATGATAACCCCTTATGCTACTACTATACACTTTTACCCGAATCTCCTCAAAAAGTAAACAAGAATATTTATAGTGCAAGAATAAAAGCACCTGTTAACAATGCCTCAAAGTACGACATGATAAAGAGGTATTTAGAACGTATAGTAGAACAAAAGAAAATGCAAAATGTAATTGATGATATGTTTGTCTACACAGGTTTTAAGTACTACTCGGAATCTCTTAATGCCTGGGGCGATGAGCAGCTTTACCTTAGAGAACAGTTCCCACAACTCTATAGACCTGGTGGAAGACTAAAGAAGCTTAATCACACAATGAGCCAGGATATGAAGGGAATTATTCTAAGTGAGATTCAGGATCCAAAGCTTGACATTGCAATTTTCCATGCTCACGGAGATGATGATGCCCAGAGTCTGATAGATAATACAAAATTTAATAATGTCGATGGCAGCGTCTCTTATATAAAAGCCTTCCTTCGCAAAGAGCTCCGCGCAGCTAAACGCCAGGGAAATTCTGTCGAAGAAACAAAAGCCGAATTAATAAAACAGTATGACGTTCCAGAGGACTGGTTTGATGGCGCCTTTAGTAGCTCACAGATCCAGTCAGATTCTCTTATGGAGTATAAAACAAACATTTATGGTGAAGACGTAAGAAAGATCTCTCCACAAGCTAAATTTATTCTTTTTGACCAATGCTATAATGGCTCGTTTCAGAATTCTGTTTATATGGCAGGTGATTATGTCTTTGGCTATGGCAGTAAAACAATTGCAGGGGTCGCTAATACTACAACAACTCTTCAGGACCAATGGGCCGAGGAAAACCTTGGACTTTTGAACTATGGCGTTAGGTTTGGACAGTGGCATAGAATGAATAACCTTCTGGAATCACACCTGTTTGGTGATCCAACGGCGCATTTTTCTGCTCTAAATAACCAGGACCTTAACAGAATGCTCGTCTTAGGAGAAAGAGATACTCTCTACTGGAGAAATATGATGAAATCAGAGGATATTCCGCTCCGCTCACTGGCTACTAGAATGATGTTCCGTATTATGAATAAAGATTTTGAAGGTGAATTAGTTAATATCTATGAAAGTGAGAATTCTTTTTGTCTTCGACTGCAGGCAATTGAATACCTTGCTGAACTTGGCACTCCAACTTTCCAGGAGATCTTAAAGGAATCAATACAAGATCCATTTGAATTTATTCGCCGCATAAGTGCTGTATGGATGGGTAAAGTTGGTAAAAAAGAATACCTTTCGATCATGGCTAGGCAGCTCGTTACAGATGAGTCCGAAAGGGTAGTCTTTAACCTAAAAAAATCTATTGCTTTTATAGACCCTGTTGCTGCTTATGAAGAATGCGTCAAATACTTGAACGAAATGCCCGAGGAAATAGATAAAGGTAGCTTAAAGGAAATGATACGGGGCTCAATTCTTTCTTCGAGCGATAGGCTCAACAAAGAATTACTCCCTAATATTATGAATGACTCTTTGAGAATCAGAAAAAAAATTAAGGAGATTGAAACCTTGAGAGTTTACAACTACATTCAGGCCGTTCCCCAGCTTCTGCAGCTGGCTATGAATACTAAAGAGGATATTGCAATTCGTGTAGCTACACTCGAAGCCTTAGGCTGGTATTCATTATCATACAACAAAGACGCTATAGTAAAAGCTTGTGATGAACTTATTGGCAAGACAGATACACCACAGATAGTAAAGGACGAAGCCCTTAGGACTAAAAACAGGATAAAAGAAGGGTTCAATAACCCGGTTACAAGCTAAAGATTTCCCACTTTATTAAATACTTCCTATGTAGAATGGCTTTGCCATTCTACATCTTTTATCTTAAAAAATATTAAAACGAATTATTTTACAAACTATATTCTACATTATGCATTCTTATTTCTAATTAGTTGCTCCTCAGAAATTAAAAGAGTAATTTTGTTACAGTAGATTTCAAAGTTTTTTGAGAATATTAGAAAAATAAAAGGAAGACCGTAATGGGAAATTTAGTTATCAAACCTGCACAAAGAACCGAGAATGTAACCTATGCTGTAAGGGACATTGTTGTAGTTGCAAATGAAGTTGCAAAAACAGGTAAGGAAATGCTTTACCTGAATATTGGTGATCCTAATATATTTGATTTTCAGCCTCCAAGACACATAATCGACGCAACTTATCAGGCGATGTTGAAAAACTTCAATGGCTACTCACCTTCTTCTGGTATTAAAGAAGCTGTAAAGGCAATCGAGGGTGAAGCAAACCGTAAAGGTATTGATAACGTGCTTGATATTTTTATTACTACAGGTGCCAGTGAAGCTATCGATCTGGCGCTCACATCTTTGGTTGACAAAGGGGAAAATGTATTGACCCCAACTCCAGGCTATCCACTCTATACAGCTATTAGCAGCAAACTGCAGTCAATCGAAAATCCATATTATCTCGACGAAAATAATGGCTGGCAGCCTGATATTGAAGATATCAAAAGAAAGATCAACGATAAGACAAAAGCTATTATACTCATTAATCCAAATAATCCTACAGGTTCACTCTATACTGTTGAGATCCTTCAGCAGATCATTGACATAGCTCTTGAACATAACCTTGTTATTTTTGCCGATGAAATCTATGATAAGCTCCTCTATGACGGCAAAAAGCATGTCTCAATTGCTTCTCTTAATAAGGATGTTTCTGTTATTACTTTTGGCGGTATGTCAAAGAATTATATGGTACCAGGCTTTAGAATTGGATGGGGAATAATTAGCGGTAGAAGAGAAATTCTTAAAGATTACATTGAAGCTATAAATAAGTTCTTAAGAGCTAGACTTTGTGCAAATCATCCAGAACAATATGCTATTAAACCTGCTCTAGAGGGTGACCAGAGCCATCTTACAGAAGCTTTGAAGAAACTTACTGTTCGCAGAGATATGACAGTTAAAATGCTTAATGATATTCCTGGCATTAGCTGCGTTAAACCTGAAGGCGCTTTCTATGCTTTCCCGAAAATAAATATCGAGCAGCCCGACCTTCATTTTGTTACCGAACTCTTAAGGGAAACAGGCGTTGTTTTGGTTCATGGTAGCGGATTTGGTCAGAAACCTGGGACAAAGCACTTTAGAGTTGTATTCCTGCCTAACGAACAGATACTTGAAAAAGCTTATAACAATATTGCCCGCTTCATGGAAAAATATGTGGCAAAGTATGCAGGCGCTGTAGTCGAATAGCTTTTCTTTGACTCTGCTCTTAAAATAATAATACTTTTTTTAAAGGGGGTGTTTTTCTTTTTAACACCCCCTTTCTTTGTATTATAGCTTACTATAAAACTGTTAATTCTTTTCCCCAAAAAAACTGCAGCTAGAGGATCTTTCAGGTGGACAAATTAGAGAAAAATCTTTATACTTATACAAATCATACATAGGATGGGAGAAGGTCTTAAGATACATTTTATTTGCAGTACCTACAGCTACTTTGTACACTGGTTTATAGATGATTGAACTTGCCTTCCTTGATTCCATTTTTGCATTTGTCTATATTTGCAGCTTAATTTAACTCTGAAAACGAAAAACCGATGATCATTAATCAATATAGAAAAACATTGCTTCCGAGCGGAATAAAAGTCGTTTCTGAAACAATTCCTTATGTTAAATCATTTTCCTTGGGATTTTGGTTTAATGTTGGTTCAAGAGATGAAAACTTAAAAAACAATGGGATCACTCACTTTATTGAGCACATGCTCTTTAAGGGAACAAAAAAACGCTCACCTAAAAAAATAGCCGAGGATATTGAGGGCTATGGCGGTTACCTTAATGCATTTACTTCAAAAGAACATACTTGTTACTATGGAAGGGGACTATCTCAACATATTGGCCGCACATTTGATGTCCTGGCCGATATGATACAGGAACCTGCCTTTAAGCCTAGTGAAATAAAAAAAGAAGCAGGAGTAATTGTAGATGAGCTTTATGATATTGAAGATGATCCCGAGGAGTTGATCTTCGATAAGTTTGAGGAATGCCTCTTCGGCGGTAACTCACTTGGTATGCCGGTAATTGGTTCAGAAAAAAATATAAAGAGTTTTAATCAAAGTGACCTTTTTGACTTTATAGGTCAGAAATATGGCTTTAATACACTTACTATCGCGGCTTCCGGTGCAGTTGAACATGAAGAACTTTTGAGACTAACAGAAAAATATATTACGCGCGACTTGGGGAAAAAGAAAATAGGCCGAAAGAGTGTTAAACCTAAAGTGCTCAATGAACTTACAGTAGAAAAAGATATTCAGCAGGTACATGCTATTCTTGGTACTGACACATATGGTTACAAAGATAAAAAAAGAGCTATTGTAAACGTTCTTTCTCATATTTTGGGCGAAGGATCAAGCTCAAGGCTCTTTCAGACTGTTCGGGAGAAAAATGGTATTTGCTATCAGCTAAATTCATTTCTGAATTCCTTCTATGATGTCTCTTCCTTTGGAGTTTATTTCTCGACCAATGACAAGTTATTCGAAAAGTCCATTAGCCTGATTCAAAAGGAATTTAAGAAACTTAGAGACAAGAAGGTTTCTGATAAAGAATTAAAAAAAGCCAAAGAGTACTTAAAAGGATCAATGCTTCTTAGCCTTGAGAGCCTGACACAAAGAATGTCCAGAATGGCACAATCCGAGATATATTTTAACAGGATTGAGACCGTCGAGGAAACAATAAAAGATATTGATTCAGTTACTGCTGAACAGGTCCTTGACGAGGCCAATCTGGTTCTCGATGAGAAAGCTTTAAGTAAGGTAATAATAAGAGCCAACAATTGTTAATTGAAAAACACGGATACGTAGGGAATATATAATTTATGCCAAAAATAACGATAAACGGTAAAGAACTGGAATTTAAGGCAGGACAGACTATAATCGAAGTAGCAAGAGAAAACGATATTGTAGTCCCTCATTTTTGCTGGCATCCGAAACTCTCAGTTTCAGGCAACTGCAGAATGTGTCTTGTCGATATTGAAAAGATGCCTAAACTTGCAATTGCTTGTTCTACATTGGCCTCTGATGGTATGATTGTAAATGTCGATAGCGAAAAGGCAATTAAAGCCCGTAACGCTGTTATGGAGTTTTTGTTAATAAACCATCCTCTTGATTGTCCAATTTGTGATGAGGCAGGTGAATGTAAGCTCCAGGACTATGCTTACAAGTATAGCGTAGGAGAGAGCCGTTTTGAGGAGGAAAAACAGCATAAAAATAAAAGAGTCGAACTTGGTCCGTTTGTTATGTTTGATGCTGAAAGATGCATCTCTTGCTCTCGCTGCATCCGCTTTAGCGATGAAATAGCCGGCAAAAAGCAGCTTACCTTTGTTAATCGGGGAGGCAGAGTTACTATTTCAACTTTCCCTGGTGAATCTTTAGATAACCCTTATTCCCTGAATGTAACTGATATCTGCCCTGTAGGAGCATTAACAAACAAGGACTTTAGGTTCAAGGCCCGCGTGTGGGAAATGTCTAAGACAAATTCTATCTGCGTTGGATGCTCTAGAGGTTGCAATGATGAAATATGGGTTAGAAACAATATTATTCTTAGACTTACTCCAAGAACTAATGAGGAAGTTAACAGCTGCTGGATGTGCGATGAAGGACGCTTAAATACTTTTAAGTTTGTAAACAACGAAAGAGTAGATGGAAATTATTTGCGCAAAGATGGTCTTCTTGTTAAGGTAGGGTTTGATGAGGCAGTCTCTGGTGCTGCTTCAAGACTAAAATCCTTTAAGCCTTCTGAAATTGCTTTTATTGGTTCGGCCTATACTACATGTGAAGATAATTTTGTCCTTTCTAAATTCGCCAGATCTGCCTTTGGAAGTAAAAACCTGGATTTTGCTAGGCATATTCTTCCAGGCAGCCAGGATGATTTGCTTATCAGAGAAGATAAAACTCCTAACTGCTTTGGCGCTGAATTATCTGGCATTATACCCCCTCAGGGAGGCTTGAAATTTGACGAGATTATGAAGTCTGTTGCTTCCGGTAAAATTAAGGCCCTTTATTGCCTGGAAGATGATCTGGCTTCGATTTGCTCAGAGTATCAGGATGCTCTTTCTAAACTTGAACTTCTAATTGTTCATTCTGTAAACTTCAACAAGATGACAGATCTTGCTGATATCGTTTTCCCGGCTTCTTCTTATGCAGAAAAAAACGGCACAATGATTAACTTCCAGGGTAGAATACAAAGAATAAGACCTGCTGTTGAGACCGCTGAGGCAGACAGAAGCCTAGATGGAATGCAGATGAGCAGGCTTGATAGGTTTGGAACTGATTTCGACAAATGGGCAAAAAAGAACAAAGTTGATTCTATGCCTGACTGGAAAATTCTTCTATCTGTTGCCTCTCTAATGAATCTAAAGATGAAATATTCTATGGCCGAAGATGTTTTTGAGGAAATGACTCATCAAATAGATTTACTTCATGGACTCGATTATGATATGATTGGTGAAATGGGAGTACAACTAAAACTTAAGAAAACTGAAAAAGAGAAAATTGAAAAAGCTGTTAAACTGCAAAAAGCCTAAATTCTGGAAACCGTATAATGAACATGAATATATTAATGATTATTGGAATTTCACTTATAAAAATCCTCATTGTAATTACAATGATATTGCTGACCGTCTCTTACCTCGTGTATTTTGAAAGAAAAATTTCTGCCTGGATACAAGATAGAAGAGGCCCAAACAGAGTAGGGTGGTATGGACTTTTGCAGCCCTTTGCTGATGTTTTTAAGCTCCTTCTTAAGGAAGATATTGTCCCTTTGAATGCAAAT
>JAUZPB010000047.1 GCA_030706145.1 Bacteroidota bacterium | reverse complement strand
TGTGCGCCAGAGCTGCTAATACAAAAGAAAAAAAACAGAATAAAAACAGATACAATAAAATTCTTCAATTAATCATCCCTAAAAAAACTAAAACAAGATTTCCTTTTAATTATTTTTTTTACCAGAAAGAGCTGTAATTCTAAGCTCGTCTAAAAGAGCAGAATTAACCTTCCCATTCATGTTATCATTTGTCTCATCATAATTAAGTTCCAGGCTATGAGAGCCTGGAGTAAGATTTGTTATAACCGAGTTTGAAAATCCCCAGTCAGTCCAATTGTTGTCTCCGCGCTGCGGGAAAACAACTGCACTTATAAATTTACCATCAATTACAAGATTGCGTATAGCACATTTATTATCTGTATTTATAGGACCATTACCGTTTGAATACCTGAAATCAATACTATACTCGCCTGGCCTATTTATATCAATATGAAACTTTACGGATCTGTTCGTATCTTTGCTAAGTAAAATATATCCTTCCCCCTGAAATCCCATATAAGCTTTTTCAATACTGCTGTTTTGAAGTTCAGCTTCAAAGGTAATAGCATTTGAGCTATTAACAGGTATAGGCATACATAAAAATGACTCATACTGGTTTTTATCAACTGCCAGGACCTGATACTCATTTAAGGCAGAAGAAGTTTCAGGCTTATAAGATGTATCTTGAGTCTCAAGAAGCCTTTTCCCATTTTTATAGATAACGTATTTAACAGCGTTTTCTATCTTTCCCCATCTTAGCATAGACTTAGTCATTTCAACTAGTGGAGTCTCCGGAGTAAAAGAACTCTTTTCCAGATTAACAGATGATCTGGCTAGTTTATTATTTTTCATATTAATTACAACACTGTGAATTCCTGAAATATCTCCTGGTATGATAGCTTGTTTTTGGGCTTTCCCATCGATAGAAAATGAGCCTATCTGATTTCCAGATCCAATGATCGTAATAGAAAGAGTAGAATTCCTGTATTTGAAATTTGTCAGTGTCCTTTTTCCACTATATCCTTCAGGAATGTATGGAGTAAGTAAAAGATAGTTTTCGTTGAACTGCATACCAAATATAATGCGGTAGGTCAGAGCCAGATTTCCAGCCAGACTCCAGAGCTGCCTGTCAGAGTTGATCTCAGTTCCCATATGATCACCAGTAGAAGCGACCATATTTTCTTTATTTGTTAAAAACAAGGCAGCAGCTCTGTAAACTGAAGCCATTGCCCTTTCAACCGATGAGGCATTATTTACTTTTGCAGAAGCCAAAGCCCAGAAAGACTCAACAAAGGGCCAAACAGCATTATTATGATAAGGAGGTATTTGCGGTGTTTGTGGATAAACGCAGGGAATACCAAATTCCTGCACTGGAGTTTTACTTACAATTTGCTTTTGCTGAGCGGTAGAAGATGAGACATCAAAAAGAACACAAAGGGCTTCGCCTAAAGCTTCTGATCTTGGAGAAAGCGATAAATATTCTCTTCCATAGAGATACTGCCCGAAATAACCTTTGCCGTTCATCCAGAATTTTTTATTCATTGCCGATTTTATACCGGAAGCAACTTTATCAAATCTTTCCGTTGGCTCTCCAAGTATATGTGCCATTTTAGATAAGATCTTGTAAGTCTGGTAATGGACAGCATTTGTACCAAGATTCTTTGATTTATAAATATCTTTGGGATCCATCCAGACCGGATAAGTTTGTTCGCGCCAATCTAAAAAGGAAGACTCGCCGCACATAAGTCCGGTTGATCTATCATATATTGTAATTAGGTCAGCTTCGGCGGAGTTTTTTATTATTTCATAAGTTTTTTTTAGCCAATCTTTATCACCAGTGACATTAAAGATTTCCCACGCAGCCAGGGCCCATGTCATTCTATCTGAAGATACAGGCCATGCGCCTCCTGTGCCAGTATCCTGAATGATCTTCCCATTTTTAACTTTTGCCAATAGGCTTGTCTTGCAAGCATCCGGATTTATAATTGCAAGTGAAAGGAATATGCTATAACTTATATCGCGTGTCCATACTCCCTCCCATTTTGCTCCTGCCATAAAGGCACCATCAGGACGAATATCCTTAATCATTTCCTCAAGTGCCAGGTTATGCAAGGCGTCAATCAGAAGATCGGGTGACTCATAATGCGGAAAACGGGATATATCTTCCTTTAATTTCCAGACCGATCTATTTTCTCCTTCCTGAATGGGAGTAAAAACTTTCTTAAAATGAATTGTTATTTCATAGATGCCATCTTTGTCAGGATCCAGGAGTGTAAATTCTTTTTTATTTTTTAGTGCAGGAAAATCCCAATCCAGAGGAGGAGTCCCGCCTGCAACATAGACTCCGCTAAATTCCGAGGCATTTATCTTTGAACCATCAAAAGTTTCAAAATATCCTTTTGTTTTGAAGTCATTAAGGACACTTCTCATATCAAGCTTTATTACAAGATCTTTATCTGAATCAAGAAACTCATTTTGCTGAAGCTGATCATATTCTTTTGGATCTGACTTACCGAAGGAATAGTAAGCAGTATCGGGTAAGCTGCCCAGGCTAAGTATAAAGTGATGATCCTGTCCCGGTTTTCGTTCATTATCTAAGCTATTAAGGCTGAACTTAAGCGTGATATTTCTGCTGGTATTCTTCTTAAATGGACTCTTGTAGTTAGAATGAATTTCATTGGCAGAAAATGCTTTTGCCTGAAATTCACCCTGAATGACCCTATCTGAAAAAAGGCTGAAACTCTCTGACCTAAAGACAGGTTCTTGTCCATAAATACAGACATAACCTGAAAGAATAATAAGGGCAAAACAAAGAGATCTCATTTGAATTCCCGATTCTTAAGTTTCTTAATATTGAAATCCGCAGGCTGGATATTGTTTGGACAAAAATATGAAAAATAATATTTATTTCTGAATAATTTTTAAAGAATTGCGCTACCTGTACCACTCTTTTATGATATGTGTGAATACATAAGACATCCCCAGGGAATTCTTCAAGTATGCAAAAAGCTTATTTAGCTGCCTCCTCCAGATCCCCTGTTAACTGTCGTCGTATCCCTTGTTGGCGGATAGTTCGGTTTTGGGTTTGGCTGAGTTGCAAAGTAAATTATAACAGCAATAATAGCCAGAGAAAAAACAATTACAAGTATCCAGGCCCATAACTTTGCAAATCTCTGATGAACATTCATTTCGCTCATCTTCTTTGCCTTTCTTTTAATAGAGTTTAATAAATCCAGAATTATCAGATTAAGTCATTCTTAAAGAAAGTCATTCTTAAAGAATGTACCAATAATTAATAATAAAACATTTTCAACTTCTCTTTCAAGAATAAAGGGATTCTACTTATTACCAAAGCAGATCCTGTTTATCTAGAAATAATTTGCGTTATTTAACCCACTCTTGAGGCTGGTAATACTTTAGCATTTTTTCATAAGGAGAGTTTTTTGCGGGTTTCCAATCGTATAAAAAGCTTGCATGGGGCGGAAGCGACATTAAGATTGATTCAGCTCTCCCATCAGACTTTAACCCAAAGATTGTTCCCCTGTCATAGATAAGGTTAAACTCTACGTATCTTCCCCGTCTTACAAGCTGAAACTCCTTGTCCTCTTTATTCCATTCTTCATCCATTCTCAGCTTTACAATAGGAAGATAAATATCAAGAAATGAGTCTCCCAAAGCCTCAGCAAGCTGGAAGTGCTTTCTATCATGTCCATCCAAGTAATCAAAAAAGACACCTCCAATCCCCCTCATTTCACCTCGATGCTTTATAAAAAAGTACTCATCGCACCAGGCCTTAAATTTAATGTATGAATCTGCAATTACTTCATTACATGTTTTCTTTAGCATAAAGTGGAAATGCATAAAGTCTTCAATGTGCGGATAATATGGTGTAAGATCAATTCCGCCGCCAAACCATGAATGATTATCATCCTGCTCAAAATAGCGGATATTCATATGTATTGTCGGAATCTTTGGCGATAATGGATGAATTACAAGTGAAAGTCCGCAGACCGCAAACTCTTTTGCTGAAGTCTTCAACTGGTCTTTGAGAGCTTCAGTGACCTTCCCATATATAACAGAAGTGCTAACGCCTCCTTTTTCAAAAGTTTTTCCATTTTCAATAATTCTTGTTCTTCCGCCTCCTCCCTCTTTTCTTTTCCATATATCTTCCCGAAATCTGGCAGTATCAAGTTTTTCTAATTCTCTGGTTATCAGACTTTGCAGATCTTCAAGCTTTCTTTCCAGCAAAGCAAATTGAACTGATAATTTCATCATTTTCATTTTCTCCATTTCTAAATAACATATTAAGGTCCCATGCGGCATTCATCAATATAGATATTAATCTCTTTTGACAGAAAATGACAGGTTTAATCCCCATTTGGACAATACTTCCGGATATATATTTCGAGTTTTATATTATATTTACTTCAATTTTGCATTAAGTTTGTTTAATTTTGTTCGCTTGGAAAAAAATATTATTAACGTAAGGAGTTCTCTCATGAAGCCCGTAAAATTCAAAGAAGGCAAAAAAGTATTTCTTAGACCATACAGAGAAAGTGATATTGAATTAGTCGAGTATGGGAAAAACAATACAGATGTAAGAGAAACCCTGTTTCTTTTTGCGCCTATGACCAACGAGCAGGTCAGAGCTGAGCTAAATAGCTGGGCAAACAGCAAGGAAATAATGCTCTTTACAATTTGCAATCAACAAAATGATGAGCCAGTTGGACAAACTGCTTTTGTAAGAATAGACTACGTCAGTCGTGCTGCTGTTTTTTATATTGCCATATATGACCCCCAGTTTTGGTCAAATGGGTTTGGCGGAGAAGCTACGAAACTAATGGTTGATTATGCCTTTGATATATTAAATCTTAACAGGATACAGCTTCATGTCTGCTCAGAGAACACAAAAGGAATAGAAGCTTACAAAAAGGCAGGATTCCAGGTTGAAGGTACATTAAGGCAGGCAATGTATCACCATGACAGATATATTGATTTTTATGTTATGGGGATACTAAGGGAAGAATATTATAACAAAGTTAAAGCAAACAGCTAAAGGTACAAAGTTAAAAGTAAATAAATAAAGCATTTGAAGTGATCATTTGCAATGATTAAGATAGAAGAAAAGGTTAAGAGAGATGTTAGTACTAATTGGATCCCAAAACCCTGTTAAAGTTAAATCTACCGAAGAGGCATTTCAGAAATATTTTCCTGATGTAAATGTTCAGGCTCTCGATGTACAATCAAATGTCCCTGTTCAGCCAGTAAATGATGATACATTTACAGGAGCAAGGAACAGGGCCATGAACCTTTTTAACATGAGCAAAAACAATGACTTAGGTGCTGATTTCTTTGTGGGTATTGAAGGGGGAATTATTAATTTGTATAATAAATGGTTCGGACTTGGAGCGATGTGTATAATTGACAAGAATGGTAACACTGGGTTCGGTACCTCCCCAAATTTTGAGCTGCCTAATGAAATTGTTAAGGAGTTGTTAAATGGCAAGGAATTGGGACTTGTAATGGATGAGCTGATGAATCAAAGTAATACAAAGCAGAAAATGGGGGCAATTAGCTATTTTACAAAAGGTGTACTCGATAGAAAAGATCTTTATGTTCAGGGTTTAGTTGTGGCTATGGTGCCATTTTTACATTCTGAGATGTTTTTTTAACGCGATAAACCGCACTCACATTATCAGTTTAGAATAAAATATTTTAAATCAGAAACATTTTTAAACTTAGCATTGTTTTTAATAGATCTGATCAATAAAGAAATCTGATCAATAAAAATATGCGAAAGTTTTAATTTTCTATTTTGAATTACAATGTAATAATTAAATAGATGTCACGAATTATTTTGCTCCCGAAGAGTAATACTTTTTATACTATGACTGTAATAGACTGGAATTTATGGATACTGAAGCACTTAATATTTTAGTAATTGAAGAGGATAGAAAAACAATAGAGCTTCTAGAAGGTCTGAGTAAAGAAACTGAGAATTACAGATTAAATATGAAATACTCAGATGGCCTTGAAGATTTAACTGATCAACTAAATTCAAATCAGGCGGATTTGCTCTTGATAAATCCCATGATGAATGACGGGAAAGGTCTGAATGTATTTGAATTTCTAAGGAACGGCCGCATAAGTCTTCCGGTTTTAACTATAATCCATTCGAATGACGCAAAAGATGGTTTGGAAACACTCCGTTTAGGGGCCCAGGATTATATACAAAGAAAGGACCTCAACAAGGAGACTTTATTTCACTCTATTGTGAGTTCAATAGAGCGCTATAAATATACACAACCATTAATAGAGACAGAAGACAAATTCCAGAAAGTATTCTTTAGCCTTAATGAGGCAATATTAGTCAGCAGTTTAGCCGACGGAAAGATAATCTCCTGCAATCCCGCTGCTCAAAAGATCTTTGGATATGCAAAACATGAAATTATGGGGAAACCGGTCGAAATGCTTCATACTGATAAAGCAAGTTTTGAAAGCTTCCACAAAAAAACAATTGAAATTTTAAATGCAAAAGGTTCATACAAAATAAGCCATAAAATGAGAAGAAAAGATGGCTTAATTATAGATACTGAACAAAGAATAACGTTCTTAAAGAAAAGCAATGATTCAGAGCAGTTAGTTATTTCAATTATCAATGACATTACTGAGAGAAAGCAAATTGAGCAAGCTCTGATAAAGGCCAAAGAAAATGCGGAAAAATCAGATGAGTTAAAGACTGAATTCCTTGCACAAGTATCTCACGAAATAAGGACTCCGATAAATATTATTACAAGCAATGCAAATCACCTAAGAGAAGAATTAAGCAATTTAAACATATCTGATGACTTTAAGCAAAGTTTAAGAGCAATAGACAAAGCGGGAAAAAGAATAATAAGAACTATTGACCTTATACTAAATATGTCTGAAATGCTGACTGGCAGCTATGAGACACAGAGACACACAATGGACCTTTATTTAGACATCCTGCTAGACCTTTTCCTGAGATACCGAATTTATGCAAATAGAAAGAATATTGAGTTAAATATTCAAAAGTTCACAGATGATACTGAAATAAAAGGAGACGAATATTCAATAAATCAGATCTTTCTTCAGCTTATTGACAATGCTGTAAAATATACACCTGAAGGGAAAGTTGAGATAAGAATAAAACGAGATGAATTTAACAGGCTTTCAGTTGAAATAGAAGATACAGGAATAGGTATATCAGAGGATTTTATGCAAAAGATCTTTGAACCTTTCACTCAGGAAATGCATGGCCCAAGGCGTGAATTTGAAGGGAATGGTCTTGGATTAGCACTAATAAAGAAATACTGCGAGCTTAATAATGCTGAGATAGCCATTGAGAGTAAGAAATCTGTAGGAACAAAGTTCACTGTCACTTTTTCTGATCAGCTCTAAAAATAAGCTTTAAAAAGGAGCTTTAAAAAGAAGAGGTACTAACATATATTTAGCACCTCTTTATTAATATTAATTACTTACCTTATTAATTATTTACCTTGTAAGCTGGCGATATTTGATCCTATGTGGTTGTTCTGCAGCAGTACCTAATCTTGCCTTTTTATTGGCCTCATACTCGGAATAATTGCCGTCAAACCAGTATACTTTACTTTCTCCTTCAAAAGCAAGAATATGAGTGGCAATTCTATCAAGGAACCACCTGTCGTGGCTAATAACTACAGCACACCCCGCGAAATTTTCAAGGGCTTCTTCGAGAGCACGCATAGTATTAACATCCAGATCATTAGTAGGTTCATCCAATAAGAGAACATTAGCGCCCTCTTTTAGCATCATAGCCAGATGGACACGGTTTCTTTCACCACCAGAAAGAAGGCCAACCTTTTTTTGCTGATCGGCGCCAGAAAAATTAAACTGGGCCACATAAGCTCTTGAATTTACCTGCCTGTTTCCAAGTGTAATATTATCATCTCCACCGGAAACCATTTCCCAAATAGTCTTTTCGGGATCAAGCGCTTCTCTGGACTGGTCAACATAAGCAAGTTTAACTGTATCTCCAATTCTAATAAGACCCGCATCAGGCTTTTCCTGTCCAGTAATCATCTTAAAGAGAGTCGTTTTTCCGGCGCCATTAGGACCAATAACTCCAATGATTCCGCCTGGAGGAAGTGCAAAATTCATATCATCTATAAGAAGCTTTTCACCAAAGGCTTTATTTATGTTTTGAGAATCAATAACGACATTACCCAGGCGTGGTCCTGCAGGTATATAAATTTCGAGCTCACGCTGCATCTTTTCCCCTTCTTGTTTGAGGAGGTTTTCATACGAAGTAATTCTAGCCTTTGATTTGGCATGCCTTCCCTTTGGAGACATTCTTATCCATTCAAGTTCTCTCTGAAGAGTTTTCTGTCTGTCAGATTCCTTCTTTTCCTCCTGCTGCAAACGGTTCTGCTTCTGTTCTAACCAAGAGGAATAGTTCCCCTTCCATGGGATTCCCTCACCACGGTCCAGCTCAAGTATCCAACCAGCAACATTATCTAAAAAGTAACGGTCGTGAGTTACGGCAATTACAGTACCTTCATATTTCTGGAGATGATGCTCCAGCCATGCAACAGATTCTGCATCCAGATGGTTTGTAGGTTCATCCAAAAGAAGAATAGATGGCTTTTTCAAAAGAAGCCTGCAAAGAGCAACGCGCCTTCTTTCCCCACCTGAAAGCACCTTGACTGGAGTCTCGCCAGAAGGACATCTTAAGGCATCCATAGCCATCTCAAGCTTTGAATCTAACTCCCAAGCATCCATAGCCTCCAGTCTTTCCTGGACTACTCCCTGCCTTTCCAGTAAGTCATTCATTTCATCATCTGTCATTGGGTCAGCAAACTTTGCATTTATCTCATCATATTCCTTAAGAAGATCAACAATCTCCTGCACTCCTTCTTCAACAATATCCCTGACAGTTTTTGTTTCATCTAGCTGAGGTTCCTGTTCAAGATAACCTATCGTATATCCTGGGGAGAGCACAGTCTCGCCATTAAAATCTTTATCTACTCCAGCTAAAATCTTTAATAATGTACTTTTACCAGAGCCATTTAAACCAAGGACACCTATTTTTGCCCCATAGAAATATGAAAGATAAATATCCTTTAATATTGCTCTCTGGTTATAGAATTTGCTTACCCCTATCATGGAGTAGATTACCTTATTAGGCTCGTTTCCCATCTTTTCTTAAAGCTCCTTTGTTTTTATCCGCAAGTCTTTTAGGTATTCATATTCCGGATAAACTTCATTATTTTTAGTTTTTTGTTATTAAATTCTATTTGCCCTAATATGCTTATATTGAGAAAATTAAATTTAAGAAAAGTTAAGCGTAAAAAAAACGAAAGAGAATAACTTAGGTCAATTTGTTATGTGTATAACAATAGATAAACAAAAAACAGATCACTGCAATATATTAAAGTGTGTTATTAGACGATTTACTTATTTTATTATATACTAAGGACTTACACTATATGGACCAAAGAAAAAACTATGATCCCGTAATGCACTCAGCTGAGCACATTATGAATCAGACGATGGTAAGAATGTTCAATTGCGGCCGCGCATTTAGTGCACATATAGAGAAGAAGAAATCAAAATGCGATTATCATTTTGATAGAAATCTATCTGAAGATGAACTAAGAGAAATTGAAAAAAGAGTTAATGAAGTCATTCAGTCAAATGTACCTGTAAGTGAAGAATTCTTAGAGCGCCAGGAGGCAGAAAAGACATTTAATCTGACAAGATTGCCTGATGAGGCAGGTGATACATTGCGTATTGTAAGGATCGGGGACTATGATGCTTGCCCATGCATCGGGCCGCATGTAAAGTCAACTGGAGAGATCGGAGAGTTTAGAATTGTATCTTCAAGTTTTGAAAATGGCATTCTTCGTGTAAGATTTAAGGCATAAAGGAAATTATCCCATGTGGATATTGTTCCACATGGGATAATCAAATAATCAACGCATTCTTGTTAATTTCCCGTTTTGTCTTACCATCATTGTGCTTTTAGCAGATTCGTCAACCTTGAAATTGGTAACCAGATCCTGGAGCGTATTTGTAAGGCGGCTAAGATCTCCTGTAGCATTAGCAATCTGAGAGATCCCCATTGAAGTCTCTTCAGTAACGGTCGTGATAGCTTCAATATTCCTGGATATCTCGTCACTAGCTTTAGATTGTTCTTCGGCTGCAACGGCAACCTGGGTTATAATGTCTGAGACTTTTTCAGTGGCACTGATTATTTCATCGAGGGCTGTTCCAGCGCTATTAGCAAGCTGCTTGCCGTTTTCAACTTCCTTTGTTCCCAAAGTCATAGATTCCACGGCTTCAGATGTATCTTTCTGAATATGTTTTATCATCTCGGCTATTTCTTTTGTAGCTTTTGTAGTACGTTCGGCCAGTTTTCTAACCTCATCTGCAACAACTGCAAAGCCTCTTCCCTGCTCGCCAGCACGGGCCGCTTCAATTGCAGCGTTCAGTGCTAAAAGGTTTGTCTGGTCTGCAATATCTTCAATCACCTGAATAATCTCGCCAATTTGATTACTGCTGTTTCCAAGAGCTACAACCGTACCGGCAGATCTAGTTACAACATCAGCAATTTTATTCATTCCTTCGATTGTCTGAACAATTACTTTACCTCCATCTTTAGCCTTTTCACCAGCTTCCCTTGCACTGGAAGAAGCCATCGAGGTATTTTTTGAGGTTTCAAGAATTGTTTTCGTCATCTCCTCTACAGCACTTGCAATTTCTGTAGACTGCATTGTCTGCTCTCTTGCACCTGAGGACATTTCCTCTGTGCTTGAGGATATTTGTGCACTGGCGCTTGCTGTAGCCTCAACTGCATCTTTTACCTGAGTAATCAGCACACGGAGATTATCGATCATCAGGCGCAGCTGATCCCTCAGCTTTCCAATTATGTCATCTTTTTCATTTTCTTCGACATTAACAGTTAAATCACCTGCTGCGAGTCTGTCAATTGTCTTAAGTAACTTTTCAACTTCTTTATCAAGGTATTCCTTACTTTGTATTATTTCCTGGCTTGATATTTTCTCACGTATGATATTTGCGGCAATCTGTGCAAAGGTTAGCATTGCATGTTCATCATCTTCATTAAACGCTTTGTCAGCAGAATTCTTGTCTGCCACGTAAAGGTTTCCAAGAGATTGATTTCCAAAAAGTATCGGGCAAGCTACAAGTGATTTCATAGCAGGATGGTTAGCCGGGAAACCCACCGAGCGGGGATGAGATCTCATTTCTTCCAATCTTAAATGTGCATGAGTTTCATGTATATAGCCTAGCAATCCTTTACCTTCCGGATAATGACCTATCCTGTTTACATCTGTATCACTCATCCCAATCTGTAAGAACTTTTCAACTTTCTTATTTTTATCAAATATTGCCAGTGCAGCATACTTCGAATCTGTTATTTTTTGAGCACCTTCAAGTATTACCATCAAAGTCTTTTCCATCGTGGTCTCTACTGCAACTCTCTTCATTACATCAATCAATACATCCGAACTGTTAACCCGCGCCCTTATTCTCTGTACCATCTTATTAAACACTTTTGCCATCATTCCAAATTCATCATTTGAATCAATGTCCAGATGAACATTAAGGTCACCATTCATTAACTTTTTTGCCGCCTCAATTATCATTTTCAGATCTTTTGCTATATAGATCGAAAGAGCAAAGCCGAAAGCAAGTACAATTGCAAGGACAAGTATAATTGCATATATGCCATTTGACGTTATCAGGAATGATTTTATCATTGTCATTATGGCAAAGAGAATAAAAATTGATAAAATGATCTTTGTTTTTATTTTTATGCTTCTTATTATTTTCATATTTCCCTTTTATTTTTTAGCAAAACACATGTATAATATTATCGGCAAAACAATTTTTAATTTTAACTCAAAGTGTTATAGTCTGTATATTATAGTCTGTTTTCAATTATTTTGCCTTAAGTAAGTATTAAAATAGTTATAATATTTTATAAAAAATTGAGAATTTTAATGATAGATAAACTTATTGGTTACTGGAAGCCACTATTGGCTGTAATTTTCTGGGGTGCATCGTTCATTGCAACAAAAATTGCTTTAAATGAGTTAAGTCCAATGGCAATAATTCTGCTAAGGCTTGTCTTTGCAATAGTTCTTTTGGTCCTATTTTCTTTATATAAAAAAGAAAGCTTTACACTAAAGCCCAGAATACATGGATGGATATTCATTCTGGCACTTGTTGCAGTCTTTCATTTATGGATACAAGTTACAGGACTAAAATATACAAGTGCTTCTAATACTGGGTGGATAGTTGGATTAAGTCCTGTCTTTATGGCAATCCTTGGAATTTTGTTTTTTAAGGAATTTCTAAGACTAATTCAAACTTTTGGAATACTTATCGCGTTTTTGGGTTTAGTGCTTCTAATAAGCAAAGCTGACTTTAGTAATTTGAACTTTATATCAAACAAGGGGGACTTCATGGTACTTGCAAGCTCTTTTACCTGGAGTCTATACTCAATAATCAATAAAAGAATTGCAATTGATTATTCCCCAATGCTCACGACTCTGTTTCTCTTTGTTTTTATGGCTTTACTTATCTCACCTTTTGTCATAAATAGCGCTGTGGTTTTGGCTATTTTGCATCTTAGCTTAAGAAGCTGGATATCAATAGTTTTCCTGGGTATTTTTTGTTCGGGAATAGCTTATGTATTGTGGGCTCAATCATTAAAAGAGATGGAATCTGCAAAAGTGGGTGCGTTTTTATATTTTGAACCATTTATAACTGTCTTTACAGCATGGTTATTTCTAAAGGAGGTTATAACGCCACTTATGCTTTTAAGCGGATTTATAATCACATTAGGTGTAGTACTTGTTAACTCAAAAAAGCTTTCATTAAAAAGATCTTAGTTAAGGCTGTAAAAAGTATTTTGTATCAGGGCCCCTGCTATCCTTTGCTTTTGAAAATATCAATTTTTTCAAACAGAGGCACTGACATACATCTTAAAGTGTATTATGTAGTGTGTATTTCGTCGCTTGCAAGAGGTATATCTTTGGGACGTCCAATATTACCTCCAACAGCAGCAGCAACCGCTCCAAGAATAAGTCCAATAAAGGCAAAGATAGAGGCTTTTGAAGCTGCCGAAGCTACCTGGTCACCTGTTTCCCTTGCCTGTCTTTCAGCTTTGACCTTAACAGTATCGAACTTTGCTTTAGCATGGTTATAAGAAGCAATCCAGTTATCGACTATCTGTTCAGATTGAGCGCGGTTTTTACCCGTACGCTTCATAATAACATTTACTGCGGCATCACGATCGGCAGCATTTACTACATTGCCAGCTCTGTTAAAAAGGCGATCGATAAGATTATCGCTTAAATTCCCACTATTTTGTGGGTTTTCAGCCATACTGCCGATCTCGTTACTAATATCTTCCCTGGAGTTCTGAGCCTGCTGCTTTATATTCTCAGGTTGCAATTCTGGTTTTCCTGTCTCTCTTAGTATTTGTCTTGCCTGATCTTTAAGGAAGCTAAGGTCAATACCGTTTTGCTGCATTTGCTCCTTGACGATTCCTGCAACCTGAGGAGCTGCTGCTGAAATACCCTTTCCTGCCAAAGAAATTGTCTGCCCTACAACACTGCCTACACCGCTTATTATTCCACCAACTGCCGTTGTTAGCAAATAGAAAAATATAAGTGTAAATACACTGAAAGAGAGCAGGCCATGGAGCACTCCATCATAAGACCTTGGGACTCCAGCCAAACGGCCGGCTGTCATGCCGCCTACAAACAAAGATATCAGCATACTGACTACCCACCAAACCAAAGCGCCTGTGCCCAGACCAGAAAATGGATTTTGTTCCCTTAAGGGTTCAATGCTTCCAAAACCAATTCCCAAGCCTAAAAGGCTCAGTATTAATTGAACGACAAGCGAGATAAGGACACCTGCAAAAACAGCACCCCAGGATATTCTTTTAAGAAAGCCTGCAGTCCTGGGTTCGCGAATTATTCTTTCGGTGTTCACAACTTTTTCTGGAATGTTTTCATGTCTTTTTTCTTCTTCAGATCTACCTAAATCCTCTGCCATATTATCCTCTCCTTTTTTACCAAAAGAGTATGATCAGTAATTTAATATTATTGCACAAAGCTTCGCTCCCAAAACTTCGCAGAAAGAAATTTCCAGGAAGAAATTCCCCCGGGAAAAAGTTACCGGAAAAAGTATCCTGCAAAAGGACTTCCTAAAAACGAAGCCTAATAAACAATATATTAATAGGATCCTTCTATCCAAGTCATTAATAATTCACAAAAGCTGTAGACACAAAGACTATATATTTTGTATGTGTGTGGGAAAGGTTGCAGATGACAAAAAAAGAGGGGTACAAAAACAATTTTTTATACCCCAAAGTTAAAAATATGATCAAAGCAATTTTCGAAATGCCATCTTAAAGATGGAACTACACCCCGCTTACCGTCATTTCCTTAATTTTCAGAGATGGG
Organism: Bacteroidota bacterium; assembly: GCA_030706145.1. Taxonomy (GTDB): domain Bacteria; phylum Bacteroidota; class Ignavibacteria; order Ignavibacteriales; family SURF-24; genus JAUZPB01. The sequence goes on along the minus strand of JAUZPB010000047.1, from coordinate 16,451 downwards.
CAATAGATAGAGCCTGTTATCAGTGGATCATTGCCAATCATTTCAACATTTTCAAGTATCTTGTACATATTTGAAGCTATTGTAAACTCATTGACAGCATAAGCAATTTTTCCATGTTCTATCCAGAAGCCTTGTGCACCTCTTGAATAATCCCCTGTTTGAAGTATCTCTCCAAAGCCGGAAAGTGAAGTAATAAGGACCCCATTATCAACAGACTTGATCAGCTCTTCCAAGCTATAGCTGCCAGGAGTAAGATAGAAGTTGCTTACACCGCCGGCATTACCAGTTGTCTTTGATCTTAATTTATTTGCAGAATATGTATCAAGTAAAAATGTTTTGAGTACACCTTTTTCAACAACAACCTTCTTTTTACTTTTTACGCCATCAGCGTCAAAAGGACGGGAGCCCAGCTGTCCAGGGATTAAAGGATCTTCAATGATCGTAATATTTTCCCCGGCTATCTTATGTCCCAGTTTATCTGTCAAAAAGGATTGTTTAGTATAGATATTTGAACCTGATATGGCATTTACCAAGAAAGAAAGAAGAGCTCTGGAGACATTATTTTCAAAAATAACCGGAACTACCTGAGTTTTTGGTTTTCTTGCTCCCCTTTTATCCAGTGTTCTTTTTGCAGCTATTTTAGCCACGTTCTCAACACTATCTAGTTTTTCAAAAGACCGGCCAACGCTGTACCATCCGCCCGACTGCTTTCTTGCACTATTAAGTCCATCTGTTGAATCAGGTACTGCGCAGTTCATATCGATAAAGCAGTCAGTGTACTGATAGCCATCACAGAACCCCTTTGAATTTGCAAGTACAGTATGACCGGAATTACTTCCGACTGAAGCTCCATCTGAAATTAGGTCCTTATTTTCTTTAAGTGCATTGCTCTCAAGAGCCTTAGCCATTTCAATTCTTCTTTCCATTGGGAAATCTGATTCTTTTGGGTCGAAAAGCAAAAGCTCTTCAGATGCTTTGCCAAGTTCAGATTCATCAGGCAGGTTATAAAATTCATCTGCCCCCATATACTTAACCATTGCCATTGCATCTTTAATCAGATTTTTAATGGCAGATTCAGAGAAGTCATTGCTGCTGACCGATACCCGTTTTTTGTCCTTACTTAAAGTAAGTGAAAGAGATTTAGAACCAGCCTGCTCCAGGCTTTCAATTTTCTGTTCACGGACAGAGATTTGATTATTTTTATTATAATCGATTCTGACTACGGCAGTATCGGCTCCACTTTTTTTAGAAAGATCGACAATCTTATTTGCCAGTTGTTTATGTTCGTCTAGTAACATTTTTTACTCCGTTTTAACTTTTCATTCCACCGACAGTTATTTCTGAGACCTTTACAGTAGGAAGTCCGACTCCTACAGGTACCGATTGTCCCTTACCGCAAGTCCACATACCATCGGAAAACTTAAAGTCATTTCCCACCATAGTAACTTTAGTAAGTACATCGGGTCCGTTGCCGATAAGCGTAAAATTTTTAACAGGATAGGTCATTTTTCCATCTTCGATCATAAAGGCCAAAGTAGGATTAAATACGAAATCGCCATTTGAAATATCTACCTGTCCACCGCTAAAAGCTTTGCAATAAATTCCCTTCTTAATTGAAGCAATTATTTCCTCTGGAGAGCTTGTTCCGTTTTCCAAATAAGTAACTGTCATGCGCGGAATAGGATAGTACTTATAAGATTCTCTGCGCCCATTCCCCGAAGGTTTTACCTTAAAGTAATTAGCGCTGATCCTATCGTGCATATATCCTTTCAATATGCCATTTTCAATTAAAGTAGTTTTATTTGAGCTAATGGCTTCATCATCAAAGTTGATGCTGCCGCGGTCATTTGGAATAGTTCCGCCATCATAAACCGTGCAGAGTTCAGAGGCTACTTTCTGCCCAATACGGCCCGAGTAGGCTGATGTACCCTTTCTATTAAAATCAGCCTCAAGCGGATGTCCAATTGCTTCATGGAGCAAAATGCCAGAGTCACCTGGTGATAATACAATTGGCATTGGTCCTGCTGGAGCATCCTTTGCCTTAAGCAGAAGAAGTACTCTTTCAACGGATTCCTGCGCAATCTGTGTGTGTGATTTTACTTTCTTAAAATATTCCAGGCCAATCCTGCCACCGCCAGAAACACCGGTGGATTGTCTGTTGCCGTTTTCCTCAGCAACTACATTAACGCCGAATCTAATAAGGGGCTGATAGTCTTCCATTAAAACATTTTCACTATTGGCAACCACTATGAATCTTTCAGAGTCGACAAAATTCACATTGACCTTAATTACTCTTTTGTCTGCTTCAAAGGCCTTTACTTCTGCTTCCTTGAGAAGCTTAATTTTATAGTCAAGATCTGCATCCTTCAAAGGAATTGAGATATTATAGTAATTTTTTACGGCTTGTTTACTAACGTTAATAGCTGCGTTTTTGCTGCTTTCATTTGCAATATTTGCCGCAGTAAGAGCAGCATTCTTGAGGCTTTCAAAATTCATGTCCTCCGAATAAGCATATCCTGTCTGGTCCCCTTTCAGGACGCGGATACCAATTCCGGCAGAAATACTTTTAGAAGCACTTTTGATTATTTTGTCTTCCAGCCTGATGCTGTTATTAATTGAATAATCAGCAAACAGATCTGCATAGTCTCCACCTTTGGAAAGAGCAATTGAAATGAGTTTGTCAATTGTCTGCTTATCAAGACCGGACAACTCATTAAAAAGACTAAAGGCAGAACCTTCAGGAGGTAATGTCTTTGCCAGTACTTTTTGCAATGAGGGATTTATCAAGGTCGCTCCAACGGCCAGAGTACCTGATAATTTGAGGAAGTCTCTCCGGGATAGTCCCGAATTGTTTTCTTTCATCTTTAAGCCTCCAATGAAAAGATATTATTGCTTAATTGCAAAGCTTTAGGAATAATTTCCCCTTTATACTAAGATTTTTAGTTTTTGGCAAGAGTTAGACGAGTTTATTTAGAAATTGTTCAGTTAATTTTCTCATATTTAAAATGCCAAAGGCACTCTATAGAAGGAGTGCCCTTGTTGTATTATAAAAAGAAATTTATATCTGTATATTATCTTCCTCGGCAGGAGTCATATCGTACAGGGAGCTAAGGCAAAGCTTTATTTTCTTGATCCAGTCGACACCATGCTCAGAAACTATCTTGCCAAAGTCCATTATATCGTGTTTTCGAAGCTTAAAGTTCCAATCGCCAGTTTTATCGTTTTGTAAGACCAGAATATGACGCAGTTCATGTTCCAGGAGTATCCTTCTGGTTTCAGTATCAAGACTGTTCCATAACTCAAGAGATACCTCAATAATATAATCGAAGCCAGTAAAGAATTTAAGTTCCTTGCCTGTCTTAACGCATTTTGCTGCTACAGACTTAGAGATATTAGGTTCGATGGATACATATTCAATCTTTGCAGGATGAACATCGATCTTTTCAGTTCTAATTATCTCTTCAGCCATCATTTTCATATCTTCATTTAATGAAAATTCCCTTTTTACCGGGCCTTTAGGCTTAGTGGATTTGTAATTATCTAAAAATTCATCAATTCCGTTATCAATGTTATTTGCCACTTTCTCTCCACTTAAAATTCTATATGTTTTAATAAAATTGTTGCGTTTTTGGAAGGTCAATTTTAGGCAAAAAAGAGAATTAAAACAACTAGATTTTTATCTTTATTTTGTAACAGAGAGAAAGTCATTGTTTTTTAAGAGTTTAGAGCGGCACTGTTTGTCTGCAAATTAACTTAAGCTCATTCCATGTTGTCCATTTCATCGGCTTTTTTTTCTATGAATTCCTCGATTCCGCTGCCAGATTTCTTCTCATCCTTGGATTTTCTTTTATGGCCATAGCCCGTAGATTCGTTCTCTTCTTCAATGTCTTTCTTTTTCGTATCTGGTCTTCTTCCACCCTGATCCTCATCACCTGGATCATTAACATAATTTTTATCTTTTCCCATTTTATTACCTCATCTTTAAAAAAATCTTTAATTGTTATTTATATCACCACTTATAAAAGCTATTTAAAAAACATATTAATGCAAGGTATAAGAGCCTGATCCATGAAAATGCTGGACTTAAAGATTGCCTTCTCTGAAAACAGCTCATTAAAACAATTATAATATATGAGAGAGCAAAATTGAGTTTTTAACATCTTATGAATGTCTGACAATAGATATCCTTTGAGTTTTCTTCTCAATTGGAATTTCCTCATGTATAAAGGCTCTGCGAATCAGGATCATCATATACCTAACACTAACAACAAAGACAGAAAATAATACGAGAAGAACAACTATACCCCGTTTTACACCTAACAAATACAAACCTGTACTGTTATAAATGGCTGAAAGGATTCGCCCAAAGAAATTTTTTGACAGGTTCATATCCCGGAAATCCGATAATTCTCTTAATACATTTATGTCCCATTCATCTTTTGCTATGTTAATTTTGTTCTTATCGAAGTTATTTTTGTATTCAATATTTAATTGCCTAACCTGCTTTGGCTCTAATTCAAAAGGAAGGATTATCTGTCCATTGGTTTTGGAGACCAGGAAACCAAAGGAATTATTATCCAGGGTTATTCTGTTAATACTTTTAAGATCATTTTCTGTTTTTACCAAATTAACTGCAATTGTCTGCCTGGTTTTATTTTCAATAGTAACCTGATTTCCAAAAGCATATATATAGGTAGAGCCTTCTGAAGAACGTTTCTTTAGATAGAACCTTTTTGCAATCTCTCCAAGACTTAGCCATTTGATATCAGGCTGCATACGGTTAATTTTTCTTGCAATTTTGTTAAAGTTATCTATACCTGACCTAAAGAAGTCATGCCTGACATAGAAAAGAATTGGATTTCCTAAAAACAGGTCAACAGCAACATCAGCCGAGGTAACTTCATCTACTCCGTATCTTTCAAAGTTTGGAATGTTCTCATAAGTTGTATTAACTGACCTTAGCTTAATAACCGGATCCAGAAAAGGCACTGAATCCGGTGGGACATTAATAGAATTGGTTGTAGCAATAAAGTTATATTTCTTTAAAAGCTCAAGCGACCTTAAAGGTGCGATCCTATGCGGGAAGATCATGACCTTTTCATAATTAAGTCCGGTCAGTTCAGAGAATTTTTCCATTCTGGCCAGGGCCTGCTTTATATTGAATTCCATATCTTTTGTTGAGATTTGTTTAGCAAAATCTCCAAAATCTCTTTCATATTCATTAAATTCCTGGTAATCATGATTATTGCCATGCATGCAGATTGAGAATCTGTCAGGATTTTTGCTTATAAGGTCAATTACATCTTTTTTGCTTCTGTCATAGTTCCAGGGGATGAACCCAATTGAAGTATGGAAGTTACTTTTCTGCATCTCTTTCAGAAGTCCAGAAAAAGAGAAATAACCATATGGATCTGTAAGCCAGGGGTCATCGATAGTTAAATTTGCGAAGTGATCCTGAACCAACATGCATCTATCCTTGCAGCTATATGTTAAGAAGAACATCCAGGGGGCAAATTGGAAGAAATTATTATGGCGGAAGCGCCAGTTAGTCATATCTTCTGAAGCTTCAGCCTCAAAACGTGAGAGAAAGAAAAACTCCCCTTTATCCTCAAGATTTTTTATTCGCACAAACATTGACTGTGCAGAAGAAGAGCTGCTCAGTTTTATTATTGACTGGCTTTTATACTTGCCATTTAATCGTAATTGATAGACCTCAGAGGAGTTAAAAGGCAGATAATAGCCGCCTAACTGAGCAGTAAGCTTAGCGTCCCTGGCAATAGAAATATATCTAGCGGCAGGATTTAAGTTTCTTTTTTCTGAAAAGCTACTGCCTGATGAAGTACAGCCAGCAATTGCATCATTTGACCAAAGCTCTAGCATCTGCTCACTTGTTTCAGAAGTAATATCTGCAATTAAAACCGGAACAGAGAGATTGGCGTTTTCCAGCTTATTTAGAAAAGTATTTTGCAGAGCCAAAATATCCAAAAGGTCTGCGCAAATTACAATTGCACCTACTCCTTCAGAGTTAATCAGGCTTGAAAGTGAATCCTCTGTGAAGTATCCATTTTCAACCTCAAATTTGTAAAGCTCCAGGCCATAAAAATTGCAGGAAACCTCCAACTGACGAATAGAAGAATTTGAACTGTATGATGAGTAAAGTAAAAGAATATCTGCTGCAGTTAAGTAACCTGAACTAATAATTAAGAAGACGATCAAACAAAATCCCCGTCTCATGGTGCGCCATCTTTCAAAGAAATCTAATAGATCAAATAGAATTAGTTACTATAGGTAAGTTCACTTTTTCCTACAATATATATTTATTGGAAAGGAGTTTTTCAAGAGAAAAGCAAAGGGATAGTTCTTATTTTTAAGATCAAATATTACTGTTTCCAAAATCATTTCCTGCTTCAGGCAGATCTTCTTTAATGCGCTTAATTCTTCTATTATTTATCTGTATGAGTACAACGCCAATGACTATCCAGAATAGTTCCCTGCTGCGATTTACCAGTCCGACAAAGATGCTTAGCTCGGGATTAAAATTAAAAGCGTGGAAAACCACAAAAAGGCTTCCTTCGCGCGTTCCCATCTCAAGAGGCATAAAGAAAAATATATTAAGAAATAATGAAGAAGCAGCATGAATATAGAAAGCCTGCAGGAAAGTGATTTGAATGCCTAAGGCCACAAGAATTACAAGAAATTCAAAGGCTGCAAGGAATCTTGTCAGAAATTCAAGTAAAAGTGAGCCGTAAAATGCTCTTTTCCTGTTAATAAAAAGGTCTCTGATTTGTTCATCAATGATAAGTATGCTGTTTTTATGTTTTTCGAGCCTGCGGCCGAGGAATTTCAGGAAAGGAAGTCTTAACAACAGGTTCAAAATAGCTTCAAACAAACCCCGTCTATGCCTGGAAAAGAAGAAGAAAGTAAGAAACAGTATAACAAAAAAGGCAACTAATAAAGGGATCATATAGTATGAAGAATTTGGAAGAATAAAAATCGAAAGCGGGATAATGCACAGCCAAAAAATCAGATGTGCAAGAATATGCACCATCCTGTAGAGAGTGACGAAAGAGACTGATTTCTCCAAACCAAGAGAATCCTTCAGCGCTGAAATCCTGTATGGTTCTCCCCCAAGGTTGACAAAAGGAGTAATATAGTTAATAGCAAAACCGCTCAGGCTAATTCCAAAGATCCGTGCAAAGGAGACTTGATCTCTATCTTCTCCAAGTATAATATACCATGCCCAGGAGTTTACAAGGTAGACTACACCCCAAATTCCAACGACTGCTAAAAACCACCATCCAAGCTTTTTTATATTTATAACAATATTATAAATTCCGAAATCCCAGATCAGGAATCCCAGAATAAAAAGTCCCACGACAAACAATATTGAATGCACCTTATTCTGCATCAAATTCCAGTTTCTTGTCTAAAGGCTGAACGGAGCAGCAAAATCAGTTTTTACTCCCAATATGATTAATTAAACTAAAAAGATATTTATTTATATTCTCCTGCCGATAGATAACGGTTAAAAGTAAAAGGTTAAGTACGATAAGTTCAAAGGCAAAATAAAAGACAGGCACGTCAAGGAGTATTACAATAAAAAGAAAGATCATTCTGGTATTAGTAGTAAGAATGTTATAATATTTTATCATTGGTCTATTCATACTTTTATATTGTTCTTTAAAGAACTGTGGTATTAGCTCACCAAAGACCTGTTTTGATTTGAAGTAAAGCTTAAGAAAATTCCTTGAAAGGAATTCCTGTTCTATTGTATAATTGACATAAACCCTCATAAAGAACTTTTCTATGAAATTATTGCGCCAGCTTAAGGATTTATATTTTCTGATCAGATCTTCAGAGAGCTGCAGTTCACCTTTTTTTACAGAGATAACAAAATATAAGTAACAGTTACGGTAATAATCAGCCATAGCACTTTGGAAGGAGTGACTTATACCAGCTACAACTGCAATAGCAAATATCCATATTGGTCCGCCTGAATTGATTATCCTTATACACAAATGGATATAAATGCTTATAAAAATCATATTACCTGCAAATCCATCCAGAATTCTGCCAAAGCTGGATCTGATATTTGTCATTCTTGCAAGCTGTCCGTCGGCACTATCAAATGCTTCAGATATTATAAGAATAACTATCCCAAGTAGATTAACATTTATATTTCTGTAAAGGAACAGATGTCCTGCAATTACACCCAGGATCATACTCGTTATTGTAATTGAATTAGGCGTCAGTCTAAGTCTATGTGAAATTCTAGCAATCACATAACCGAAAGGCCTGTAAAAATAGACATCCAGTGATTCTTCCACTTCCCTAGCTTTATAAGTTAATTCTATCTGCGACATATCTAAAAGCTTCCTCCATTATCTCATTACATATTCCTTAGCCTTGCTATAAAGTAGTTTAGCAATATATTCACTAGCCAGGTTTCTAATGGGGGCAAAACTCGGCCAGTCATTTATATCAATAATAATGATTTCTCCCCCGCTACCAATAATTGCATCGCCTCCATAGACATAAAGCCCTAAGATCTCAGCCGAAGCATTTGCAATTTCCTTTAATTTAGACTCACTAAATACATTTGTAAATTTATTGTCAGTATGGTACCAGTAGAAAAAATCAGTCTCCCGGACAGCATAGAATTTCACAGTATCACCTGTTACATGCTCCTGCAGGACAACCTTTCCAATCTGCCGGTCCCTAAAGTCTTTGAGTGTATTTTTTAGCTGTTCATGGTTTGATTGAATTGAGATCACATCTTCCTTTCTAATTGCATGGACATCCCCGCGTTTAACCCATAATCTATCTGAATTGAACTGTGATATTTCACCATTCATAACAATATTGGTTGAAACAAGCAAAGTCTTTGGAATTGGAATCCCACCATTCGGAAGCATAAAAAGCATATTTGTCCTATAGCATGCAAAAACACTTTCCGGAGAATTAATGATAAGCGGAGGGTCCTTTTTGCTTTGAATTAACTTAAGCAGCTGTGAAATTCCTGTTGGTCCTTGAACCATTGAGAAAATAAGATTTTCTTTTATAATTTCTGCATTGATATCATCTTCGTCATAAAAGTTTATGACTGCGCCTAAGGATCTAAGATAATCTGCTGTTTGGTTAATGATTAAAAGGTCATTTAGTTCATGGTTGGGCGAAAATTCAGTTTTACGCCTGATAGCAGCAAATTCTAACTTCATTACTAGCCCCATCTGTGTTTTCGAATATTTCCTGACAAAACTTAAAACTGTACTATCTATTCTTCGAATCCGGCACTAATATTTATATAGATAAATTTTTTAATAGTATCAATATTTTTACGAATTTATCATTAAATCAGGCAAAATCGGGGGCTGATATATGACCTATGAAATCAGAATGGGTTAAAGATCTGTTTTGGAAAAAGAAATATAGGCCTCACTTTTTCAATCGTAAGGCCTTTTGTATCGGCAATAATTTGATATATTAGTTAGAATTATCTTTCATTTTTTATTCTTCATCTCAGAATTTTGTAGTTCAGATGGGGTTTGTGGTGTTGATATCAGATATCTGAATAGTTCCCACCTTTTATCATTATCATTCTCTGTACCGCCGTTTCTTTCTATATAGTTTTTAACAATATCCTGTCCAAGATTATAATTAATTACATAGCTTCTATAATGCTCAATAAATCTTAAAGAGCGCTCAGCTCTATCCTGATTGCTAAGGGCATATTTTATGAGGAAAGCTATTGCCGCATCTCTGGAGAACTTACCATCGAGATAATTTCTTGCAGCTTCATTCATAGCATAGTTTAATTTTGCAGTCAGTTTTATAGCCTCGTAATATTTATCGGCAAGAGAACTATCTAGTCCTGCAAGAGGAAAGAGCACCTTTTTTTCAAAGTTGGTTCTTTCATCGCCAGGAAAAGCCACGTCTATACCATAGTTTGCACTTCCTTCGGCAATAAGTGACTGTGGACTAAATAATGGATAAACTGTAAACTCGACCCAGCCTTTATCATCTACAAGATGCTTTTCAAGAAGAGCGTTATAGACATGATGCCCGGGATACCCCTCATGGCAAGCAAGGTCAATTGCCCTGTCTATATATATCGGGAGCTCTGTGTTTACCTGTATGAGGCTGAATTCATTTCCTTTATACCAGTTATATGCACCCCAGGATTTTCCAGTCACATATTCGACCGTAAAATTCTCATTAGCAGGAAGGCTAATATGTTCTAAGGTTCTCTTTCTGCATTCAAATATTGCAGCCTTAAAGACTGTGTCAATTTTCTCCTTAGGTATTACGAACGCATCGCGAAACTTATCATACCTTTCGGAAATACTTCCCTTGCCTGGCAATATTCTATCCAGTTGGTCTATCACATCTTTAAAAAACTTTTCATCGTACACAGGCGAAACGGCATCATACAAAGCTTTTGATTCTTCATCAAAACTCAGTTTTTTGCCATTGAGGATCTCGATTCTGGATCTGACAGACAGTATCTGGTCAAAGAGATATTTGTAGCGGAGCTTCTCGATTGAAGAAAGCTTTGACTGATCGATCTTTTTTAACTGAGAGATAAGGTCATTTGCTTTCTTGTACAAAGCAGCAAACGGAAAGTCTTTCTTTTCATTTTCAGAAATATCTTTAGGTTTCCAGTTTTCCGGACCATAATAGGCATCTACATAACCATCGTCATAAAGTCCAATCTGTAGAACAAGTTTTACATAACCTTCAGCTATATCATTCATAGGGTTTACGCTTTCAGCTTTTATTAGGGAAAAAGAGAGTAAAAAAAGAAAAAACAAAGGGAAAATGAGTTTAACCGTCTTCACTAATTACCTCATAATAGAGAGAGAAATGTTTATCAGAACATAAACAAAAGTTAATAAAGATTTTAAAAACAAACATACAATTTTTAGGAAATTAATCGGAAAAATTACGGGATTAAGAGCTTGTTGACTTTTGATTTTATAATTTAGATATTTTTCAATACCAGCTTGCATCACACAGAAAGACTATATGAAGTACATACAATAAAAGGAGGATTAGAAATGAAGCCAACCGATATTGTTGAGGAATTTCTTATTTCAGTTGAAGAGGGCAATTTTACAAGAGCAGAAGGCCTGGTATCAGATGATTTTCAGGTAAGCGGAGTAGCACCAGAACCATTGGGCATAAGGGAATATTTATCTGTTCACAGGGCATTAAACAAAGGCTTGTCAAATTTCCGTTTTAATTACGAAATAATGAAGGAAAAAAGTGGTGTTGTAAACGTAAAGATACAGATAATGGGAAAGCACACCGATGAAATGCCTTCTCCCATACCAGGAATAAAACCTATTGCAGCAACCGACATTGCAGTAAAAATGCCGGTAGAACATATTCAATTTAATGTACGTGACCAGAAGATAACAAAAATGCATCTTGATCATGTACAAGGCGGAGGACTGCCAGGACTTCTACACCAGCTTGGAGTAGAAATACCAATTGAATTACACCAGGCAAGATAAAAAAGTATCTCATAGATTAGGTTTCGACACTAAAATTGTTAGTACTAAAACTTTAGTACTAAAGGTTAGGTGGTAAATCCGATGCCTGAGAGGATTGATTTATGTTATAGATCCTGAATTTATCCGGATCATCTTCACTCATATCAGTTCCTCTACTGATCTGCATAAGTGTATCGCGCATAACGCCAAGAGAGCGTTGGCTGAGCAGATCAATTTTTACAAGACCCATATCTTCAACTGAATACATATCGGGCTGTGTAATGATCAGCCCGAGTCCTTTATTCTTAGCATACTCAAGAGCCACATAATTAGTTATGGCTTCCGGAGTAATAATGATCCCGCTAGGATGAATGCTAAGGTGTCTTGGAAATCCAGCTAATCTTGAGGCAATACTTACAATTGACTTCCATGGTTCTTCATCAAATCTTAAGGATCTTGTCTCTGGAAACCTTTCATGTATATCGATCAGGTTCTGTGCCGCTGTCCATGGTATAAGCCTGCTATATGTAGTGATCTCAGCATTCGGAATGCCGAATACCCTTGCTGTTTCACGGAGAGCAGAGCGGGCGCGGAATGTAACAAAGGTTGAGATCATGGCAACCCTGTCATAGCCATATTTTTCATAGACATATTTAATTATGTCATCCCTCTCCTTCCATGAAAAATCGATATCAACATCAGGAGGTGTTAACCTTCCGCGGTTAAGGAATCTTTCAAAGTAATAGTTATTTTTTATAGGATCTACCTGTGAAAGATTAAGGCAATAAGAGACAAGGCTGTTTGCAGCCGATCCGCGGCCAATCATAACCATTCCCCTGCTTTTTGCTTCCCTGACTATGTCGGCTACTATAAGGAAGTAATCTGAAAAGTCAAGCTCTTCAATTATCTCAAGCTCATAGTTAAGTCTCTTTATGACATTATCCTTTATGGGTCTGAATTTTTCCGACAGACCCTGAAAGCACAATTTCAGCAAAGATGAATAAGCAGTCTCTCCCGGAGGCAGGTCATATCTTGGAAATTTCCTCTTATCAAACTCAAGGTTAACATTACAGTTCTGTACAATGTATTCGATGTTCCATAGGGCCTCAGGAAGAGTTTTCCAGGTAGACTTCATCTCATCGGAAGACTTAAGACAATACTCCTCGTCGACGAGTTCATTTTCATCCAGGTTCTGAAGTGTAGAATTAAGGCGTATAGCGCTCAGCACTTTATAGAGCAGATAATCACCTGGTTTCTGAAAATATGCAGGATGAGATGCCACAATTTTAAGATGATTTGCCTTTGCAAATTCATAAAGCTTTCTTGTGTGCTTCTTTTGCTTTTCAGTTACAATTAGCTCTGCAAATACATCATCTTTCCAGATGCTGCACGACTTAATTTTCTCTAAGAATTCTATGGACGAGCTAATAACAAAAAGATCCTTTATGTCCTGCCTGAAAAGTTCCGGAAGAGAAAAATCCTCTTTAAGTTTTCTTGTTGTGATTATCTTGCACAGAAGTGAGTAGCCCCGGTTATTCTTAGCCAGAAAAATTGCATGCATAGACTTGTCATTAGGATCATCAATGTAGGCCCCGAGTATAGGCTTTATATTTTCCGCCTCAGCTTTTCTTGCAAACTGTATAAGTCCATACATACCATTTGTGTCCGTAAGAGCAACATAACGGGACTCGCAGCCCTTTGCATGCTGTATCAGCTCATCGAGGTTAATGGTCCCCTGCAAAATTGAATATATTGAATGTGTATGTAATGAAAGCATTTATAATCTACATAATTAAGTTAGTCCGGCAATTTTTCTCATATGCGGCATTTTTTTACAATCAGCTATTTTTCACATAAACTATTTTTCATAACCGGCCACTGTCTATAACATTCATAAAGAAAACCTTTTTATGCATTTTTTGAAGGCTGCGCTACACCAACGTTTATGGATGCATAACCGTACTTAGCCCTCAGGGAATCTACGGCCTGAAACATTTTCTTTCTTCTTATCTTTTCATCCTCAAAGATAAATTCCTGCTCAGAAAACTCTTCAAGTTTGCTTAGATGAACGCCAATCAGTCTTACTGCCACTCTTCTTGTATGGTTTTTTCTAAAAAGCTGCAGAACCGTTTCATAGACTTCCTTATCGTCACTAGTAGGTCTTATTGTCTTTGCCCTTGTAAGTGTAATAAAGTCAGTATAGCGGAGTTTAATCCCTATAGTTGATGTCTGCAGCCCTTCGTCCCTTAGTCCCTGACACACCTTGCTTACAAGATTAAATAAAGTCTGTTCAATTATTTTTCTATCGATGACATCTTGTCCATAAGTATGTTCCTTTGATATACTTTTTCTATCGTGTCCGGGTGAGAGGAATTCGATTCCCCTGCCATGGGCTTTTTCCCACAGATCTGTTCCACACTGTCCGAAGCAGGATGAGAAGTATTGCAAAGGAGCTTTAGCTATATCGCCTATTTTATAAAATCCTTTTGCATTAAGGTCTCTGAGAGTTACTTTGCCAACGCCGGGTATAGTTTCAACAGGCATACGTCTTAGGAATTCCTCTTCCATGCCTGGGATCACATAAGTAATTCCTTTAGGCTTCATACAATCTGAGGCTATCTTTGCAATAGTTTTATTGCTGCCTATACCGACCGAGCTAGGCAAGGAAAGCTCCTTCCAGATTGTTTTCTGAAGGAATGAAGCATACATAAAAAATGAGCCATAGAGTTTTTCGCAGCCTGTAAAGTCCATATAGAACTCATCTATCGAAGCCTGTTCAATAACAGGAGCATAACGGCAGAGTATATTTTTCACGGCCTCTGAATAGCGGCAGTACTCCTGGTAATGGCCATGCAGATAAATTCCATTAGGGCATAATCTATATGCCATTTTAATTGGCATAGCAGAATGGAGTCCATATCTTCTGGCCTCGTATGAGCAGGCAGATATTACACCTCTGCCCTGTTTCGGGTCGGCTCCTACGATAACAGGTTTTCCCTCAAGCGTAGGATCAATTATCCTTTCTACTGATACGAAAAATGCATCAAGGTCCAGGTGAAATATTGTTCTCATAATTAAAGACCTCTAGGCTGCAGCTATCTTTGATAATCTTGGGAAAGCCTTTAATGTCGATTCAGGAATATTAAGTTTATCTTTCCTGCGAAGCATAAAGAGCAGTTCAAAGGCATTTACAATTCCGTAGCTGCTAGGATGATTATTCATTATGACAAATACTTCCTTAACCTTACCTTCTACTTGTTTTATCTTCTGTTCAATTTCAACAAGCTCACCGGGAGAATAAAGATATTTATACCTTTCACTTGCCTGCTCATAAGTCTGTTCTTTGCCGTAATTAGAAATGGATTTTTTCCATTCAGCTTCATTGCGCCCGTGAAAGCGGAAATATGCCCTGCTGTTTGTAATAAGCGGTTCAAAAGAGATTGAACGGCCTATCTGGGGCTGGTCAATTGTGCATAAAGAAATATCCAGCTCCCGGAAGAAATCATATGCATCCGGGTTATTCCATGAGGAATGCCTTAGCTCGACAAAACGGTTATAGTCCTGGAATATATCGTTAAGATTTCTTAAATATTCGGCAGCAGGAGAATTAAAGGCATAGGAATATGGGAACTGGATCAAAAGTCCCCCTAGCCTTTCTGCTTTAGCAAGTATATCCAGATTTGTCCTGACGGCTTTTATATTAGCCTCTTCAAACCTCCTTGTGTGTGTAAAATCCTGATGCAGCTTTACAGTAAAAAGGAACTCTTCTTCGGAGGAAACCTTTTCGACCCATCCTTTAAATGAATTTGGGCTAAGGTATGCGTAATAAGTAGCATTAACCTCAACGACATTAAAATGGCGGGAATAAAACTGCAGCCAATCGAAATTCTTCGATTGTCCTTTGGGATAAAAATTTGGGACCCAGTCCTTATAGGACCACCCCGCTGTACCTATATAATACTTTGTCATAATCTTTAATTCCTCATGGTTCTGTAGAGACCTACGACAACACCTACTATCTTAAAATTATTGCGGTCCTTTTCAAGAATGATCGGAGCGTATTCGGGATTCTCCGAGTGAAGTTCAATGCCATTTTCCTTTACAAATAGCCTTTTAACCACAGCAGCATCATCTAGTATAGCAACGACGATCTGCCCGCTTAAGGCCGGGATGTTTGGATTTACAATTACAATATCCCCGCTGAAAATATAGGCATCCTTAAGACTATTGCCTTTTACCTTAAGAAGAAAGGAATCGTGTGGCATTCTAACAATAGTCGGCAGTTCTACCGTATCTACAGAATCTGGATAAATGGTCAAAGGGCTGCCGGCAGCAACTTCACCAAGCACAGGTCTTGGTATAAAAAACTTATCTTCTGAAAGCACCTCAATAGCCCTTGAAAGTTTTGGGCTGCGTTTTATGTAGCCCTTCTTCTCCAGAGCTCCCAGGTGCTGCTGAACTGTCGCGCGGTTCTTATAACCAAACTTACTGGCAATTTCAGCCAGTGTGGGAGGTATCCCCTTTACTTTTTGTTCGATGAGAAAATCGAGAATTTTCTTTTGAATTTCCGTTAACTCAAGCGGCATAACATTTCTCCGGCAAATTTATCATACAATCATAGTTAAAACCAGAAAGAGCCCAATAAACATAGAGACAGAATTCAAAAAACAACAATACTGAAGCTAAAAAACAGGATCTATACAAGCAGACAATAATTACCATACATTTGTATGGTAATTTACAAAAAGAAAGTAGATCTTGTCAAGAAGTAAAGAAAGAAAAGAGAAAAGTTTATTGTTTGTTTTATTTTCTCTCATAAATTCGTTAGCTTTATTTTTTCACCAAAGAAGAACTTTTCTTTTATAGATTTGCCGGATATCCTTGTGAGCAAAAGAGATAAGACCCATAGATATTTATTTATTCTGTTTCTGCTTCCCTTTATATTTTGGTCCTGTT
>JAUZPB010000046.1 GCA_030706145.1 Bacteroidota bacterium | reverse complement strand
TGCTGCCATGACATCGGATTCTATATCCCAGTCTTCAGGCAGCGTATATGATTTTACAGTCTTAAATTCAGGGAAGGACTGGAATCCATATTCACTTATAAATCTTCCAAGTTTTTTTTGAAAATTTTCAAATGGCTCTTTCCCATGCCATACTCCCCAGTAATGCGTATCACCAGAACCTGCCTTTGATGCTCGTCCATAATCTGAACTCGGTGAAGATGGCCAGTAGTATCTTGTACCATCATAGTCCTTGCATACAGTTGGCAAAATGTTAAGGAAAATTTCTTTATATGTATTATAAATATATTTTTGCTTCTCTAGCGAGTATCTTGGCTTCCAGCCCCATCCTGCCCAGGCATCTTCAATTTCATTGTTGCCGCACCACAAAGCTATTGAAGCATGATTCCTAAGGCGCTTTACGTTATCAATGGCCTCCTGCTTTACACTTTCAAGGAATGCCGCATCGCCTGGATACATGCTGCATGCAAACATAAAGTCCTGCCAGACTAGTATTCCGTAACGGTCGCAAAGGTCATAAAATATGTCGTTCTCATAAATGCCGCCACCCCATACTCTTAACATATTCATATTTGCTAAGGCGGCCGACTGGATTAGCTTTTCATATTCTGCGGGACTAACACGGTTAAGGAATATATCACTAGGTATATAGTTGGCCCCTTTCATAAAAACAGGCTGCCCGTTTACCTTAAAATAAAAACTTGTTCCTGAATGATCTTTCTCCCTTACTAGCTTTACAGTCCTTAGACCAATATTTTCTGACTTTTTGTCTATAAGCTCTTTTAGGCCCAGAAGGGAAGTCTCTATTTCATAGAGATATTGCTCTCCAAGTCCGTTTGGCCACCAGAACTTTGGGTCTTTTATTTCGAAAAATACAGATATCTTGTTTTCGCCTTTGCTAAGCTTTATCTCCTTTTCTGCAAGCATGGCGTTTTCGTTTTTGTTTACTACCCTTAGAAAAAAACTGTCTTCAACTGCAGAATTTATCTCAATGTTTGCTCTTAAAGATGCTAATTCTTTTGTAAGGCTGCTTTGTATTATCTGTATGTTTTCTATCTTTGCATTGTTCCAGGCCTTTATATAAATGGGCCTCCATATGCCAGATGTAACAAACCTTGGACCCCAGTCCCATCCGTAATGATAAGGCGCTTTGCGTGCAAAGATGCTTATCTTCTGATCATCTAAATGACCAGTTTCACTTTGGTCATTTATTGCTGGCAGCTGGTATCCTAATTTTTCTAGTTTAGGAATATCTGTCTTGACAGGAGAGTGTAGTAGTATCCTAAGCCTGTTTTCTCCTTGCTTTAACTGTCTTTTGCATTCTACTTTCCACTCGCGAAACATATTATCTGTCTTTAATAACTTTTCTCCATTTAGGAAAATGTCTGTATAGGTATCAAGTCCCATGAATTCCAGCTCAATTTTTTCATGCCCTAGAATCTCTCCATCCAGATTAAAAACTGTCTCATATTCCCAGTCAACTTTGTCTATCCACTGTAGATCTTTTTCGTTTGTGCGGTAAAATGGATCTTTTATTAGTGAGTCTGCTAATAGATCTGTATGCACACAGCCAGGTACCGTAGCTTTGTGCCATATCGCTGTGCCGACTTGCCTGAATTGCCAGTTTAGTTTTATCTCGTTTTTAATCACGGGACTATTCTCCTCAGCAGAAACTGATGTAAAAAATAAAAGGAATGATTGCAGCAGTGATAAAATTATCTTCTTCATTGGATAAAAGCTTCATATTACTGAAAAATTAAGTGATAAGTTATAAAAAGAAGGACAAATTTTGTAGATAAAATTTATTATTTAATTTCTTTTCTAAAAGTCTTAAAGTTTTTCTTTTTTGCTTTCCATCTCATTGCTTCTTTCATAGGTATCTAGGGCAAAGGGCCTTTCTTTTATCTTAAGCATCATAAAAGATGATATAGCCCCGCAGATAAATATTACACCCCAAAGCACCTGCGCTCCGTAGAGTTCATATACCTTGGTCCCAAGCCATGGAGCTAGAGTAAATCCCAGACTGAACATCATTTGATAGAGTCCCATGTACTCCCCGCGCTTTTTATCTGGTGCAATTTCTGAGGTATAAGCCGCACTTGCAGGAAAGAGTATCATTTCTCCAAAAGTCCAAATTACAATGGTCAAAGCTATTGCATAGAGATTCTCTGCTAATGCCATGGCACCATATCCTATGGCAAATAAAAGTGCGCCAAGTGAGAGAGACTTTCTGTATGTCCATTTAGACATTGCAGTATTTAGCGGAACTTCAACAAAAATTATTATTACGGTATTTATTGCAAAAAGCAGCCCTACATTCGAAGCTGGAAATTTAAGATCATGTGTTAGAAAAATAGGCATTGCTCCCAGACTCTGAAACATTACTATTAGTGCCGGGATCCATGATATTAAAAAATAAAGGAATGTCCTGTCTTTTAATATGTTATCATGAACAACATGACTTGAGCCATCTTTGTGAACTTCCTTTATTTTTACAGGAAATACCAGAAGAAATATTCCTGCAAGTATTGAGGTCGTAGCATCAATATAAAAGATCAGAGAAAAGCTGCGCTCGATTAAAAAGCCTGCCAGGACAGGACCTATGCTCATCCCTAAATTTATCATAAGCCTGTTTAGAGCAAATGCAGTCTTTCTGTTTTCAGCTGGGACTAAAGCCGATGTAATTGATAGACTGGCCGGGCGAAATGCTTCACTTACTACTGCCCAGACTAGTGTTATGGCTAGTATTGATGTATAGCTGGTAAAGAATGGATACAAAATTAAAGCTATTCCAGTAAGAAATAAAGATGCCTTCATTAGTGTGGGCGCACCTATTTTATCGGATAGCTTTCCTACAAATGGGGCGGTAATTAATGCCCCAAGACCGTAAAAAGTTATAACAAATCCTGCACTTCCGGCCTTAAGTCCTATGCGGTTTGTAAGATAAATTACCAGGAAGGGCAGTACCATAGTTCCCATTCTGTTTATTAGGATCGCAAGGGAAATAACCCACATCTCCTTTGGCAGAACTTTTAATCCCTTCCAAGGATTCATATCCCTACTACCTCTTTTTCTGTTTTCCCCCCGACTTGTGATCTTTTCTTCCTGGAATTACTCAGCACTTATCCATTTCCAAATATATTGTACATTGCTTAAAAATAACAAAATAATCTGTCTTCTACTATTATTATACTTCTGCCGTATTGCTTCTATTAAACTTGATATGAGCAGTATACTATTTGGATTCTACAAGTTCTTTTTTATGCTATTTTATATCCAAAGATAATATTATCTTAATTGTTCAGATTTTTTGGATGACAAAAAACTATGGGGCTCTATGAAAAAATGAGCCATTTTATTATTCCTATGAAAGAAAATAATTACAAAACTATATGGCTATCTTAAAATATAACAACACGAAATCTATATATGTACGCGATCTTAAGAAGTACATTATTCCTATTCTTGCGCTGATATTTGCACAGATAGCACTCCTATGCTTTCTTCCCTTGCATTCCGGACTTCTCTTTATGCTCATTTTTTTTATTGTCTTATCTGACACTGCTTTTGTTTTCTTCTTTGCTTCGAAAAGAATAAAAGAAATTGAGAAGATAAAAGATGTGATCAGATCTATTAGAAAACGTGAGTTTAGCCTTTCAGAAGAGATCTCTCTTGGAGATGAACTGTTGGAACTTCAGGAAGAAATAAAGAAAATGTATTCGCAGGCAAAGCAGGATATTGAATACTTAAAACGACTTGAACAAGTAAGAACTGAATTTCTTGGCAATGTCTCTCATGAACTTAGAACACCAATATTTGCAATACAAGGCTATCTGGAAACTCTGCTTGATGGGGCAATTGATGATCCTCATGTAAATAAAAACTTTCTTGCAAAGGCTAACCACCACGTTCAAAAC
Organism: Bacteroidota bacterium; assembly: GCA_030706145.1. GTDB lineage: Bacteria > Bacteroidota > Ignavibacteria > Ignavibacteriales > SURF-24 > JAUZPB01. The sequence continues at coordinate 27,597 of JAUZPB010000046.1, read as the reverse complement.
CTTAATAACCTGCTTAACGACCTTATAGATATTTCAATGATCGAATCAGGTGAAATGAACTTAAGCTTTAGATATTTCAGGCTTTCAGACCTCTTGCACGAAATCTACCAGGATATGAAGTATCAGGCAGAGGAAAAGTATATCTTGCTTATTATGCCCCAGCTTAATGATGATCTCCAGGTCTATGGAGACAAAAGCAAAATTCGCCAGGTACTAGTCAACCTTATCCAGAATGCAATTAAATATACTGAAAAAGGCTGCGTTGAAGTAATTACAAAGAAGCAAAGCGATGCCTCGATCAAAATTATAGTCAAAGATACTGGGATCGGCATTTCTGAAAAGGATATTCCAAGGATCTTTGAACGCTTCTACAGGGTTGACAAGGATCGTTCACGCCAGGCAGGGGGAACGGGTTTGGGACTTGCTATAGTAAAACATATTGTTGAAGCTCATAATTCAAAGGTTGAGGTACTTAGCGAAGTTGGAAAAGGTTCAGAATTTTCATTCAGTTTGAAAATATGATTGTATTTATAAAAACAGGGGACATATTAAATACGTCCCCTGTTTTTATAAAAAAGCAAACTCGATTCTTTATTAAACTTAATTTAAAAATGCAGACATCCTGACTATACCACCTTTTGCAAGTTCATATTCTGGATTGTTGTTAAAGGCCTCCATATAATACTGTATAGCATCCATCCACATCTTCCTTTTTTCGTAAGTTCGTCCAAGATTGTAATATCCAATATACCTTAGCTCATCAGGCGTGAACTCTAATCCTTTTTCAAACCAAATGATTGATTCGGCTAATCTTTCAAGGTTATACAGATTCGTGCCTATATCGTTATATGCGGCCCAGTATGTATCGTTGATAGATATTGCTTTCTGGCATTCATTAATAGCTTCTTCATATTTGCCCTGTGAGCTTAATGCCCAGGCTAGATATGTATAAGCATCGGCTGTAGGAGAGAGTCTGATTGATTCCTTATAGAGCTCTATTGCTTCATTTACTTTGCCATCTAAATGTAACTCGTTAGCTTTTGCTAAAATGTCTTGAGCCGGATTCATAACATGCCTCCTCTTTTAATTTATAACACCGAAGGCCAGAATTATGTTCATTAAATAGAAATAAAGTTGTTCCACGAATGCAAAAAGCAGAAAATGCACATTTTTTTGCATAAAAGCTTATTGTCTGTAGTCCCTCCCAATCCTTAAAGATTTGTTGAAAACAATATTTGAATTTACTAACTTCGTTTTTTGAAAAACTAAAGGTTTATACTACTTATGCTCCAGAGACCTTTTCCCAGATATATCATCATCCCTCTTCTTTTAATTATAATAAATTCTGAACAATTTCCCCAAAGTAGTTTAAAAATTAACCCAGATTCGCTTTTTTATCAGTTTGTTGCTTCAAGAAAAGAGCGCCTGAAGCCTCAGGATATGGCCAATCTTTCAATAAAGCTACCTGATCTTATTGAACAAGATAAACCTGCTGAAAAATGCGGATTTGCTCTTTCTGCCGCAGTTAGGGCAAATTTCGATATCTTTTCTCTTCCTCAGAAGAAACTAATACAAAAACTAACAGGAAGACCAACATTATCTGCTAGTGCAGAAAGTGTGGTATCGCCTTCAGGACACTTCAGAATACATTATGAAGTAAATGGGGATTATGCTCCTTCTTATGACCCTTTACTGTCAGTAAAAGAAAATGTCAAAAAGATTGCCGCTGCATTTGATTCTGCATATTCTTTTGAAGTGAATTTCCTTGGATTTCCAGCACCTCCTCCTGATGGAAGTCTTGGGGGAGATAACCTCTATGATGTATACATAGTAAATGAAGCTCAGGGGAACTATGGAACTACTGAAATTGATGCAGAGAAAATTGGGGCAAATACTTATACGAGTTTTATTTATATAGACAATGACTATGTGGGAAGTGGTTATGCAACTCATTCATTTGATGCTGCTATGATCACAGCAGCCCATGAGTTACACCATGCAATTCAAATGGGATGCTATGCATACAAAGATGATGATATTTTTTTTCATGAAATGACCTCAACTGCTATGGAAGACTTTGTATTTGATAGCATCAATGATTATTGCAGGGAAGGTTTTATTAAGCAATATTTTAACCGCCCAACTCAAAACTATTTCGTTACTACATATCCTCAAGATGGAAATGGCTACAGGCTTGCCATTTGGGATATTTTTCTTAAGGAAAAATATGGCTACGAGATAATCAAAAGACAATGGGAACTCTATAAGAATTACCCTGCCCTAAAGGCAATTCAGCTAAGCTTGCTTGAAAAGCATTCTTCCTTTAGAAATGAACTTAACGATTTTGGTATTTGGACCTATTTTACTGGATATAGAGCACTTCCAGGCAAATACTTTAAAGACGGAGCATATTATCCAACAATAAGCTACTTAATAAAAACCAGCTACTCAGAAAGCCTCTTCCCACTTACCCTTACACAAAGGCCGCTAACTAACATGTTCTTAGCCTTCCTTGTAAAAACAGGTGAAAGAACCGATACGATTGCCGTAAAGATAACAAATGGAGATTTTACTGGTGCACTTAACGATCCAAGTTCCGAAGTGCAGATAAAATATGATGTTTCAGAAGTACAAAAAGATGGCTTTAAAAAACTTACTAATAATCTTTATTCATGCCTCTCTTCTCCATATTTGAACTATTTCATGGAGGAGGATTTCTTTAACGATGAACACCTGGATAGCTTGAACTCTATTGTCCCATATTCTCAGATCGATGCCCCTTATCCTAACCCATATTCATATCTGGATTATTCAACATCCGGACTTTCTCTTCCGGTTTCATATAATGACACCAGGCAGGCAGAGATACGGATCTATAGCGTTGGAATGAATTTAATTTATAGTGGAAATGGAACTATCTTTGATGATAAGACTAGTAAAAAGTATTATGTAAGCTGGAACTGCATTGATTCAAAAGGACAAAGACTATCTACTGGAGTATATCTCTATGTAACTAGTTCAAATGGCGAGATAAAAAAGGGCAAATTTGTGATCAAAAATGATCACTAGACCTTAAGGTTAGATAGATCAACATTAAAGGCTAATACTGCTTTTTTTTAAGCTGAGATGCTACCTGTTTTTGCATAACTGCCGCTTTCTTCCTGTAAGTCCGAATTTAGAGATTCTTCGGGCGTGCCAAAGAGCCTTGCCTTGTTGTCATCAAACTCTCCTTCCCAGCGCGCAACTACGCAGCTTGCCAGACAGTTGCCTAGTACATTTACTGATGTCCTTCCCATATCCATAAGCTCATCGACTGCAAAAATTACAGCTACACCCTCTGGCGGAAGCCCAAAAGTGTGGAGTGCTGCAAGAAGAATTACAAGTGCGGCTCTTGGAACACCGGCTACACCTTTTGAGGTTATCATTAAGGTAAGCATTAGCATTATCTGCTTGTCTAATCCAAAATGAATTCCCATTGTAGTCTCGGCTGCCTGTGCTACAAAGACCGAAGCTACTGCAAGATATAGTGTGCTACCGTCAAGATTAAAACTATATCCAGTTGGAATAACAAATCCAACTATTCTTCTTGGAACTCCAAGGCGCTCCATGACTTCCAAAGCTTTTGGAAGAGCCGCTTCGCTGCTTGTTGTTGCAAAAGCAAGCGTAAAAGGCTCTCTTACTGCCTGAATAAACTTCTTTAAGGGGAGTCTGAAAATAATTATTACACTTCCAAAGGCAAAGATTATAAATATCGCAAGAGCTATGTACAATGAACCAACAAGCATACCAAGATTTAGTAGTACCCCTAAACCTTTGTGACCAACGGTTGCAGCCATTGCAGCCCCTACGCCAAAAGGCGCAAATTTCATTACATAACCGGTAAACTTGAACATTACTTGCGAGAGGCCTTCACAGAACTTTACAATTATCTCTTTTTTCTGCCCTAGTGCTGAGGTAGCAATGCCAAAAAGGACCGAAAAAGCAACTATCTGTAGTACATCTCCTCTTGCCATGGCATCTATAATGCTGGTTGGGAAAATATGCACTATTGTTTCAATAAAAGTCATTGGATGTGTCTGCGAGAGCTGTCCTAGATCTCCAGATCCTGAACCACTCTGCAATACTACACCTACTCCTGGCTTTGTTATGTTAACAACCAGTAGTCCTGCAAATAATGCTATTGTCGTAATTATCTCAAAATACACTAATGCCTTAAGACCTATTCGGCCGACTTTCTTTAAATCTCCACCTCCGGCAATTCCTACCACTATTGTTGAAAACATCAAAGGTGCAATTATAGACTTTATAAGATTCAGGAAAATATTACGCAAAAAGCTTGTCTGAACTCCCCAGTCTGGTTTTAACCAGCCTAAGGCTACACCGGCAAACAGTCCTATAAAGATCTGAGCAGTAAGTGATATCCTTATTTTCTTTGACTTTAACTTATCTTTCGCCATTGTAGTTTTCCTGAATCCTTTATAAAAAAACACCTTTATCTTTTTTTTTAGTCTGGTTTTTCTAAGCTTATCTGCCAGCAAAGATATGAAGAAAAGTGTAAAAATCCACTATTTAACCTTTACTATAAATAGAGAGATGATAGGCCTTGCTTTAACTTCACAGACTACTATTTTCCCGGCATGGTTCGGAATATCACTCGTTACAGGTTTCCCGGAATATGAAAAAATTTCATCTGATATTCTTTCACACTTTATCAATATGCTTACTATTGTCCTTTCTTTGGCTCTTACTTATAGATTTCTCGGAATGGGCAGAAAACCATTGAAGAAACTTCTAGAAAAGCGGGCCGCAAAAAAATAGATTTCCAATAGGAAATATTACTACTATAAAACCATGCAGAAAAATGTTATATTTAGAATGATATTCCTAACAATTATTTGGATTTTAATAAAATGAGAGAACCGGAAGTAACATTAGAACTTGCTCTTGAACATGGACTAACAGAAGAAGAATTTGATAAAATTTGTAAAAGACTGGGTAGAAAACCTAACTATACAGAGCTCGGCGTTATCAGCGTTATGTGGAGTGAACACTGCAGCTATAAAAACTCAATTGCACTGATAAAGACTTTGCCAAGAAGCGGCGGAAGACTTTTAGTCGGCGCAGGTGAGGAAAATGCAGGACTTGTTGATATTGGCGATGGACTTGCAGTTGCTTTTAAGATTGAAAGCCATAACCATCCTTCTGCTGTCGAACCTTACCAGGGAGCTGCTACAGGTGTTGGCGGAATTCTAAGAGATATCTTTACAATGGGTGCCCGCCCTATTGCTTCTTTAAATTCTCTTCGCTTCGGCTCTCTTGACGATGCAAGAACAAGATATCTTTTTGACGGTGTTGTAAAAGGTATTGCAGATTATGGTAATTGCTTCGGTGTTCCTACTGTTGCTGGCGAGGTTTATTTCGATAATTCCTATAAGGGCAATCCACTTGTAAATGCTATGGCAGTTGGAATTGTTAAAACCGATAAGGTTGCCTCGGCTACTGCTAAGGGCAAAGGAAATCCGGTCATGATTGTTGGCTCCTCAACTGGAAGAGATGGCATACACGGAGCTACGTTCGCTTCTGAGGAGATATCTGAAAAATCTGAATCTAAGAGACCTTCTGTTCAGGCTGGCGACCCATTTACAGAAAAACTTCTTCTTGAAGCTACTCTCGAAATTATTAAAGCTGATCTTATAGTTGGTATTCAGGATATGGGCGCTGCTGGTATTTCTTGCTCAACCTCAGAGATGAGCGCTAAGGGTGAGTCAGGTATGAAAATTGACCTCTCAAAAGTCCCTCTAAGGGAAAAAGGAATGACTGCCTATGAGATAATGCTCTCTGAAAGCCAGGAAAGAATGCTGGTTGCAGTTAAAAAAGGAAATGAAGATAAAGTAAAAGAAATTTTTGATAAATGGGACCTCCACTGCGAAATTGTAGGTGAGGTTACTGAAGATGGAATCCTTGATATTGACTATCTGGGCGAAAATAAGGTTAAACTTCCTGCTTTTGATCTTGTCTTAGGTGGCGGTGCCCCGGTTTATATAAGAGATACTAAAGAACCTGAATATCTTAAGTCAACCAGAGCTTTTGACCTTAATAGCCTCCCAAATAATAATAACATTAAAGAGTCTTTCGAACAACTAATTTCTTCTCCAAATATTGCTTCTAAAAAATGGGTATATGAGCAGTATGACTCAATGGTTCGTACTAATACCGTTGTTGGTCCTGGATGCGACTCTGCTGTAATATATATTAAAGATACTAATAAGGCCCTTGCCGTAAAAACAGATTGTAACGGTAAATACGTTTACTTAAATCCAAAGGAAGGTGCAAAGATTGCCGTAGCTGAATCGGCTAGAAATATCGTTTGCTCGGGTGGTGTTCCTCTTGCAATTACAAACTGCCTTAATTTTGGAAACCCTTATAAACCTGAGGTCTACTGGCAGTTCAAAGAGGCTATCGAAGGAATGGGTGAGGCTTGCCGCTTCTTTGACACTCCGGTTACAGGTGGTAATGTCAGTTTCTATAATGAATCACCTGAGACTTCTGTCTATCCTACACCTGTTATCGGAATGGTAGGTCTGGTTGAAAACCTTCAGAATATTACTACTTCTTTCTTTAAGAACGAAGATGACCTTATCTACCTTTTAGGTGAGGATAAAGAGGAGATGGGCGGAAGTGAATATGTTCAGCTTGCTTATAATGTCGTTGCAGGTGAATCTCCGGTAATGGACCTCGAAAAAGAAAAACTACTGCAGGATACTCTTCTTAAACTTATTGAAAGTAAACTAGTTAATTCGGCTCATGACATTTCTGACGGCGGTATAATGGCTGCACTTGCTGAGTGCTGCATTATGGATGCAGAGAACCTCTTGGGCGCTACGGTCAATATACCTGTAAAGACAAGAGAGGATTTCTCTTTCTTCTCTGAATCTCAGTCCAGAGTTATTCTTTCAGTTTCTAAAGATAAGAAAGATGCTTTTGAAAGCCTTGTTAAAGCTTCTGGCCTTCCTTATCTGCTCTTGGGCAAGACTGGTGGTAATAGCCTTAAAGTTAATAATAAATATGAATTTGAATTGAAGCATATTTCTGACCTTTATTATAATTCAATTTCAAAGTTGATGAATGTTACAGTTTAGTTACCTGAATAGGATCAGGGCGCACATTGAGCTGCCAAGGTACAGCAGAATTAGAGAATTCGTTTCGCACTATGGCCTGGGTCTCTATAAAAGAATAGATGAACACCATGTATTCCTTTATGGGGGCGGACTGGCCTTTTCTCTTTTTGTCTGCATTGTACCTTTTGTGCTCATTGTGTTTTCTATTCTGGGAAATATACTGGAATTTAATTCTGTTAAAGTCCAGATTATGACCTTTATCGAGACAATTATTCCTTATGAGGAGTATGCCGACTACGCTGAGGAAATTATTTTTACAAGAATTAAAGAGGTCGTCGAATACAAGGCCGTAGCAGGTTATATCGGCGGCTTTGGCCTTTTTATTGCCGCAAGCGGACTTTTTAGCAGCATGAGAACAATATTAAATAAAATATTTGTCTACCATGCTAAAGAGGAAAAACATCCGGTTATTGGTAAACTCCGCGACTTTGCTATGGTCGTAGTTATTGTTATTCTTGTACTGCTTGCAACTTTTATTTTGCCTGCAATTGATATCATAAGAGAATATGCACATAAGATAGCTATACTAAGATTCCTAAAACTAAGCTCAATAGATCACGTATTCTTATCTTTTGTCTCTTTTCTGCTTATCTATATCATTTTATTTATCTTTTATTCTTTTATACCTTATGCAAAACTTGGCCGGAAAGTTACAGCCCTAAGCGCCCTTTTTGCTGCACTACTCTGGGAAATTGCAAAAAGACTCTTCGGCTATTATATTGGACACGTGGCTACATTAAATAAGATATATGGCACTTATGCCTTGCTGGTTGTAATTGGCTTTTGGATATATTACTCTTGTGTAACTTTTGTACTTGGAGCTGAACTTGGACAACTCTACAGGGAAAAATTACTACTAAATAAAAGTAAACTGAAAGACAAGATATAAAATGGCTTTTATACTGTAAATTACCTTTCTCTTTTTATTACCCTTAAAAAACACTATCTCAGTAAAGATTATAAGATAACGTAATGCTTGTAGAAAGCCTCTTTGGCGAACGCGCAAGCTTTTCATAGGCAGCATTAATGCCAAAATAAATGTTGTTTTCTATATAATACAAAAAGGAAACATTAACCAGGTTGTCTATGTATGCAGAGGCTGTGGCTGGTTTGTAAATTCCTAAACGGTATCCTGCAAGAAGATTTATTCTGTTACTTAACTCATAAATAAAATCTACTCCAGTATTTGCAAGTACCTGCTTTGCAAATACTGTGTCTATGGGAGTTGAGACTTCTGCTACTATGTTCATCTGTGTACTCCAGTTGAAAGGGAAGGAGTACCTGCCAGTAAGAGCAAGATTAGGCGAGCCTGCCTTTGAAGTATCCCTGGTCGTTATTGGGAAAAGTGCTCCGGCTGATAGGTCCCAGCCATAGTACCTTTCGTTTACCCTCTCATTTATTCCAAATAAAACCTGACGCATACGGAGTATCCCTATAGAACCGATTCCTGGAGTTTTTAATACATTCGATGAGGCTATCTGCTTTTCTATATCATTAAACCACTGCGTCTCATATACTTCTGGTCCATATAAATTTATATACTCCTGCTGCCTTTCAATAATATTAGCAATATTGATCATTATCTCTTTCGGCAGAAAATCACTTATTATTTTTTCTTTAAGTAGATGTTCCTCTATTCTTACAGCCTTTGCAAGTGCCGTTGCATTAATATATCTTCCATATCCTGCCCCAATTGTGAAGTCAGATGATATACGATCATAATTATTTGCTCTTTCAGCCCTTATCCTTGAAAATCCAAACCAGTCCTCTCTATCCCAAATGTATTTCCTTATACTTCCATCAAACTTAACATCATAGTTCTTCTTTCCTGCATCGCGCCCACCTGTAGCATCAACATTTATAAACCAGGCAAAGGGTAAAGAAGTATAAAATTTCCTGAATAAAACTGTAGCATTTGCAGTGTTACCCGAAACACTGTCGCCTACCTGCGACCAGTTCCAGAATCCATTGGCCCTGAAAGTTGTTGCCTTGCTTATTGGAACCTTATAATCCCTTACATCGACATTTTGCGCAGAAATAACTGAGACTATAAGAAATATTGTTAAAAGCAGCAATCTTTTCATTCTATTAAAATCCATATAACTTTGTTTTGTCATTTTACTGTTTATTCAAACAAACCTAACTACAAACCTATAAAGAATCAAGCTTTGATATTTAGTAAAAAATAAAAATGAGAAGGCAATTTATAGAAAATGTGCGGCAGGGAATTTCTTGAAAAAAAGAGGTCCCTGGCAAAGTGCCTTGAACCTCTTTCTTACTTTACATTGAAAGAAAATCTAAGAAAGGAACAGCCTTTGCTATTGCAAAAGTGATTAGTCCCCAGATGATCCAAATAGAATAGATTGTGACTAAAAACTTTCCTGTATTGGAAGAATGAAACATCTTGGCTAATCCAATACCTGTTAGAGCTAGAGCCCATATTGTAAGAATGTCTAATTTCTTTAGTATAAAGCCTATAAATGTTTGGCTATCATAGTTTATTATGGCCGCTACGCTTGTGCCTGCTACAAATCTTCCAAGCATAAGTGAAAGTATCGTCATTAATACAATAGATAGTATACTTATGTAATATGGCAGTCCATTTGCAACCATGGCCGATGCATATATCCCGTCCCCTTTTAGGGCAAATTTGGAAAAAATAAAATATATGAGTGTGACTATAAAAAAGGAGATAAATACTACAAATGTAGTCGATATGACCTGAATTATTCTTGCCCCTATTGCACCTGTGTCTTCCATTTTGTCGCGGATCTTATCCATCTGATCGTCAGCCTGCTCACGGCTTAGCTGCCCTTTTTCAACCATGGAATTAAAATTCTTTTCGGCCTTCTGAATCTGCTTTTCTATAAGCGCCAAACGGATATTCGGATTGCTCATTATTATGAAATTCGAAATAATTGCGAAAACTACCGTTAGTGCTACCGGTAGAAGCCAGTCAATTACTCTCGGGGGAAATTTTGACATCTTGGCAAATGTCTCTCCCGGACTAGATAGAATTCCAACAAATTTGTCTGAATGACTTAATTCTTCTTCACCAGGTTCAATTGGTCTTTCAGTTGGCAGAACCTCAGGGTTCGTTGTCTCGTCCATTTTATTCTCTCCATTGTTAATTGTTTGGTTTATTAACTTTTTTAGAGAACTTTTTGTTAAAATATCTGGATTAAAATCTCCGAAAAATTATGATATCTCTATAAAAAGATATCATGGATAAAAAGATATCATGGCTAAATTTAATCATTTTTTTCTTTAAGTATACAGTTTTTTTCTGTCATGGAATTTCAATTTGCCAAATAGAGGCTAAAAGGCTAAGTTTAAGTGTAAAAAAACGGAGATTTATGAAAACTATTATCGAACCCTTTAAGATCAAGTCCGTTGAACCTATCAGATTTACTTCCAGAGAGGAAAGAGAGGAAATCCTAAAAAAAGCAGGCTACAACCCTTTCCTTATCCATGCCGATGATGTTATAATCGATCTGCTTACCGATAGCGGCACTTCTGCAATGAGTGCAAAGCAGTGGGCTGGTATAATGGAGGGAGATGAATCTTACGCAGGTTCAAAAAGCTTTTATCGCTTCGAAAAAATGGTGAAGAAAATTACTGGAATGAAACACATTATTCCGACTCACCAGGGACGAGCAGCTGAGAAAATACTCTTCTCAATTACTGGCGGTCAAGGGAAGTTCTTTCCCAACAATACGCATTTTGATACTACCCGGGCTAATATTGAATTCTCCAAGGCAGAGGCCTACGACCTGTTAAATGAAGTAGGTAAGCACCCTGAGATCAGAGCCGATTTTAAGGGCAATATGGATACTGTGGCACTTGAAAACTTTATTCTCCAAAAGGGAAAGGAAAATATTCCCCTCTGCATGATTACTATTACAAACAATTCCGGAGGAGGTCAGCCTGTTTCAATTGAAAATATTAGAGAAACAAAAAAGGTTTGCAGCAAGTATGGCATACCTTTGTTTATTGACGCCTGCCGCTTTGCTGAAAATGCTTACTTTATCAAAAAAAGAGAAAAGGGCTACCAGGATAAATCAATCCTTCAGATAGCTCAGGAAATCTTCTCCTATGCCGACGGCGTTACAATGAGCGCTAAGAAAGATGCTCTCGTAAATATTGGCGGATTCCTGGCCTTGAATGATGATTCTCTTGCTATGAATTGCAGAAATCTCCTTATTGTCACCGAAGGTTTCCCAACCTATGGCGGACTCGCAGGCCGTGACCTTGAAGCAATGGCTCAGGGCTTAGAGGAAATACTCGAAGAATCTTATCTCCAGTATAGAGTAAGAAGCGTCGAATATTTGGGCGAAAAACTCCTCTCTGCAGGTGTCCCTATTATTGAACCTCCTGGTGGCCATGCTATCTATATCGATGCTAAACGCTTTTTGCCAGATGTCTTACCTGAATATTTCCCAGGGCAGGCAATCGTCTGTGCCTTGTTCCTTGAAGGTGGTATACGTACAGTCGAAATCGGTAGCGTTATGTTCGGTAAATACGACGAAAATGGCAAACTTATCGCTCCTCCTATGGAACTGGTAAGATTGGCTATACCTAGACGCGTTTATACACAGAGCCATATTGATTATGTCTCTGAGGTTGTAATTGATGTGTTCAACAAAAGAGAGTCCCTTAAAGGATTTAAGATTGTTTACCAGGCTCCTATGTTAAGGCATTTTACAGCCCTTTTTGAACCACTCTAGAATTTTAGAGTTCACTTTTTATTTATCCCTAAAATGTTTATTTAATAATTTTATGAGCTTTTGAAAGATGAAGATAAAACAAAGATACGCTTTTACAAATAACCGTCAATTGTGGCGAATATTAATTTCTGGGACAAATAAAGTAATTGTTGAGGACCGGGACGTAGACCATAAGCAGGTGTTTTTTAATTGTCTGCAGGCAGAAACAGGAAACTTTATTTTCAGAAATCTTCAACTGGAGGAAAAATTCTGGATTGGCATCGAGGTGATCTATAAGGATATTATTTATTTCCATAAGTTCGCTAAACCTGATATGCCTAACCATAAGGAAATTATTGCATTTGATATCAACTCTCAAAAAATTCTCTGGAAGAATGATTCTTATGCTTTCCTGTTTGTACATGACGATAAGGTGTATACTTATAAACCCAAATTTGAAGGTAGAAACTTCTATGCACTGGACTACTTGTCGGGAGAGGAGTTGGAATCTCTGGGCGATGATGCCTTTGCAATAAATCAGATAAGAAATTCAATCAACATCGAAGAAGAGTATAAGGATTATTTATTCCCGAATATTTTTTCTGATGATACTATTATTGACATTGATACTAAACAGATAATTCTTGATCTTTCTGGTGGATTTGAAATTCAGGGGAACATTGAATTTATTCGCTATAAGGATATTCTCCTTTTTAACTATTATGCGAAGGCCTCTGAAAAAATTTTTATCAACCGTTTTATCGCCGTCGATACTAGTAAAAGAAAAATAATCTTCGAGGAAATCCTTAATTCAACTGCTAATGCCTACGTCCCTGATTCTTTTTTTATGAAAGATAATCTTGTCTTTTTGCTCAAGGAAAAAAAGGAACTGAAAGTCTTTGCAATCGAATGAGGCTTTACTTAAAATGAGGCTTTACTTAAAGTGAATAAAGTACTCAAAACAAAGCAGGTTTTATTTAATGGAATTAACAGATAACGAAAAAAAATTTTTATTAAGTGCAGCCAGGGAATCTATTAGAGCATTCTTTAGCGGAAGAAAACCTTTGGAAGTTAAATATGAGGATTATCCGCTCCTTAAGGTAAATGCCGGCGCATTTGTTACTCTTACAAAGCATGGAACACTAAGAGGCTGCATTGGATTTATTCAATCTGAAAATTTTCTCTTTGATACTGTTTGCGATGCTGCCCTTAGAGCCGCATTTAATGACCCAAGATTTTATCCTTTGGATGAAAATGAACTCGATGAAATTGACATTGAAATTTCTGTCATGTCTCCTCCTTTTAAGATGAATAGCTATGATGATATTGTCCTTGGCGTGCATGGCCTTATTCTGGAGGATATGGGTAGAAGAGCACTTCTTCTTCCGCAGGTCCCTATCGAGCATAAAATGAATAAAGAACAATATCTTTCTGCCATTTGTGAGAAGGCTGGCCTGCCTTCACTTTTGTGGAAAAGCAGAGATCTGAAGATGAATCTTTTTACGGCTACTGTTTTTTCTGAAGAAGAAATAAGGAGTCATAATTATGCATCAGATAATTAGACAACCTGCTGTTGCCGGTATGTTCTACCCGGCAAGTGAATCTCAACTTAGAAATGAACTTAGACTAATGCTGGATATCGCCGTAATGGAACTACAGGAGGAGGGATCCGGCAAAAATGCCTTCGGTATTATTGTCCCTCATGCCGGATATGTCTATTCTGGAATAACAGCTTCCTATGCCTATAACCAGATAAAAGGTGGGGACTTTAAGACTGTAGTTGTAATCTCCCCAAGTCACAGGGAGTATTTCTCTGGAGTTTGCCTATATAATGGCGATGCCTATAGAACTCCACTTGGCATTATTCCTGTTGATAAAGATAAGGTTGATAAACTGACATATGAGAGTGATATAATTTTTAAGGGAACTGAGGGACACCGCCAGGAACATGCCCTCGAGGTTCAACTGCCTTTCCTTCAAATGGTTTTAGATGAGTTCTCTTTGGTCCCTATTGTTATTGGCGATCAGAATAAAAAGTTTGTTTTTGCCCTTGCTGAAAAGCTCTCTGAAATTGTTGACGATAAAACATTGATTGTTGCAAGCTCCGACCTGTCTCACTTCCATTCTAAAAAGGAAGCAGATTATCTCGATTCAATCGTCGAAAGGAGAATTACAGAGTTTGACTATCAGGGCCTTCAGGAGGACCTCGAATTCCATAGGTGCGAAGCTTGCGGCGGGGGACCTATTATCTCTTTGATGAGAACAGCCGACTTACTAAATAAGAAAAAATCAGTTGTATTGCACAGAAGTGATTCAGGTGATGTCTCAGGTGATAAGGATGAAGTTGTTGGTTATCTCTCGGCAATGATCTATGAGTAGAATCTCTATTGTAGGAGCAGGTAAAGTCGCCTTCTCTCTAGTAAAAGCATTATTAGATGCTGGCCTAAATGTTATATCAGTCTTTAGTAGAACGAAAGAATCTTCTGAAAAATTAGCTGCGAAATTTAATATACCTTTATATGGTGATGATCTGTCAGCTATAGATAGTTCATCAGAGCTTTTCTTTCTTGCTGTCCCTGATAGTGAGATTGAAAATGCAGCCTATGCGCTATCAAATGCAAAATTGGATTTTCATAAATGCCTTTTTGTCCATCTTTCAGGCTCTCAGGATATAAGCCGGCTTAAGTTGCTTAAAAGCAAAGGAGCTTCTATTGCATCTTTTCACATCATGCAGACTTTCCCATCTTGTGAAGTCGTTGAGCTTAGGGATCATTTCGCTGCCATTGAGACTGACAACGTTACTACTGAGAAATACTTGTTCGATCTTGCCCTTAAACTAAAGCTAAAACCTTTTCACATTTCCTCTGAAAAAAAGGTTTTCTACCATCTTACTGGTGTCTGGGCATCAAATTTTCTTATTGCGAACCTTTTTAATGCTTCTCAGGTCTTTCAGTCTGCAAAGATCTCTGAGGTAGAATTTCTTCAGATTGTTAAACCTATAATAAACTCTACTTTTGATAACGTCCTGAAAAATGGAATAAGTAGCTCATTAAGCGGCCCTGTTATAAGAGGCGATCTCGAGACAATAAAAAAACATGTCTCTGCCCTAAGCTCTGAAGTCCTAAGCAATGAGGCCCTAAGTCCTGAAGCTTTAAGTTCAGATAGTGAAAAAGCAGATAACTTTCAGAGAAAACACCTGCTTTTGAGTTATCTTACTAATACTTCTACTCTTCTTGATCTCATTAAATCAAACTATGGGGAACTGTCTGATAAACAAAAGCAAATAGGTGATTTTCTTCAGGATATGATCAGGAGGCAGAAGAGTGACTTATAAGGTTCTTCATACTTTGCTCTATCAGTAAAGGCATATCCTCTATATTTGTAATCTGCCTTGCTATCCTTAGGTCAATAACAGTTTGAGGCATCGATGGTGCAATTGCCGTCGAAGGCTCTTGTGCAAGGACAATTCCTCCGGCTGCTGCAATATAACCCGAGCCAATACTGCCATCATGTCCCATTCCTGTTAAAACTACACCTATCAGATTTGAACCGAATGTCTTTGCAGCGCTAATAAATAATGGATCAGCTGCAGGACGTACAAAATTTTCAGGGGGTGAGTCCGACAATTCAATTTCAAACTTTTCTGAATTAATCAGCATGTGTCTGTTACCAGGGGCTAGGTATATTTCCCCGCGTTTTATTGGTAAACCCTCCTGGCCTAGCCTAACAGGCATATCTATTTCTTCCTGAAGCCTTTCAGCAAATGATTTTAACATCCAGGCCGGGCCGTGTAGAACAATAAAGATCGAAGCTTGCTTTGTAGGCCTTAGCCTTGAGAAAAGTTCTATTAGTGTAGACGGTCCACCTGTACTTGCTGCTATACAAATCCCCAAAAAATCTGGCTTCTTGCATTTGTCTGCCTTTTTATCAATCGTTCCATTTGACTTCTCAGAGTTGTGCCGCATTAATGCAGCCTGAAGCCTTTCCTTAATCTCCGCTATATGGATCGGTTTTGCTATGTAATCATCAGCCCCGGCTTCAATTGCCTTTCCCTTGGCCTCCCTGGAATTTAGTGCAGTCAGGAAAATTATTGCAGGTGAAGGTTTGATCTGTTTCCTTATCTCAAATGTAAGCTCTAACCCATCCATCTTCGGCATCATCCAGTCTGTCATTACTGCATCTATATGCCCATCTGACTTTAAGACTTCCATTGCCTCAAGACCATTGTTTGCATAACATACTTCATAACCCTCCTTCTTGAGGATCTTCACCAATAGTATTCTGCTTGAAATATTATCTTCAACTACGAGTATTTTCATTTTCTTTATTTTGAGGTTTGGAAAAAAATCAATAAAACAGAATAATGATAAGTTTTTCCTCCAAATAAGGCAATATTATTTTTATACTTTGACTAAATTATGGTCCTCAAAAAAAACAATTAGGTGATTTTTCAAAAAAAAGGAGGACTATTTTTCACAAAAAAAACAGATAATTCCAACAAATGAGAATATGTGATTTTATGACTTTTATTTTTCGATATAAAAACATTAAATATGCCATGATTCTTTACTTACTTACTATAGCAGATTTTTTTAATAATAAGGCACGTAAGTTGCTCTATTTATGTGCTACTAAAATATAGAGGTAATAAAAATGCAAAATACTGACGAATTAAAGGCCAAGGTTCAAAATGCCTTTAAGGATTGGGAATGTAATACTTACAATAAATCCATATCCAGATTTCCCGAAAGACAAAAAACATTTACAACCGGCTCATTTTCTGAGGTAAAACCGCTATATCTGCCTAATGATATTGCTGAAGATGATTATAATGAAACTTTAGGTTTCCCGGGCCAATATCCCTTCACAAGAGGTGTCCAGCCTACTATGTATCGCGGCAGGTTTTGGACAATGAGACAGTACGCTGGCTTCGGTACTGCAAAAGAATCTAATGAAAGATATAGATATCTTCTTTCACAAGGACAATCAGGCCTTTCTGTGGCATTCGACCTTCCTACACAGATTGGTTATGACAGCGACGACCCAATGGCATATGGCGAAGTTGGAAAAGTTGGAGTCGCAATTGATACTCTTGCCGATATGGAGATACTTTTTAGCCAGATCCCATTAGATAAAGTATCTACTTCAATGACTATTAATGCTCCTGCTTCTGTCTTGCTCGCTATGTATATAGCTGTTGCTGAAAAACAGGGCGTAAGCCGTGATAAGATTAGCGGTACAATTCAAAACGATATTTTGAAAGAATATATCGCCCGCGGCACTTACATTTTCCCACCTAAGCCTTCAATGAGACTTATTACAAATATTTTTGAATTCTGCTCAAAAGAGGTCCCTAAGTGGAATACTATCTCTATTTCTGGTTATCATATCAGGGAAGCAGGTTCAACAGCTGCTCAGGAAGTTGGCTTTACTCTTGCCGATGGTATAGCTTATGTAAATGCTGCTATTAAAGCTGGCCTGGATGTAGATCAGTTTGCCGGACAACTCTCATTTTTCTTCAATGCTCATAATGACCTTTTAGAAGAAGTCGCAAAATACCGCGCAGCTAGAAGACTCTGGGCAAAAATTATGAAAGAAAGATTTGCAGCTAAAAAAGATAAATCTCAGATGCTCCGCTTCCATACCCAGACCGCTGGCTCTACTCTTACTGCACAACAGGTAAATAATAATATTGTTAGAGTTACTGTTCAGACACTTGCTGCTGTACTTGGCGGAACTCAAAGCTTGCATACAAATTCACGCGATGAGGCCCTTGCTTTGCCTACAGAAGAATCAGTTATGATTGCTCTTCGTACACAGCAGATCGTAGCTAACGAAAGCGGCGTTACAAATACAATCGACCCGCTTGCAGGAGCTTACTATGTTGAATATCTGACAGATAAAATCGAAAAGGAAGCTGAAGAATATATAAATAAAATAGACGCTATGGGCGGTATGATAGAGGCAATTGAAAATGGTTATGTACAGAGCGAGATTCAGAAGGCTTCTTATCAGTTTACTAAAGAAATGGAAAGCGGCCAAAGAATAGTCGTTGGCGTAAATAAATTCCATGTTAAGGAAGATGAGCCTAAAGGTTTACTTAAGATCGATATGAAAGCCCAGGAAGAACAGGTACAGTTCTTAAATAAGGTCCGCGCCGAAAGAAATAGCTCTGAGGTCGAATCTAAACTTGCTGCCCTAAAGGAGGCTTCTCAAGGCGATTCTAACCTTATGCCTTTTATTTTAGATGCAGTTAGATCCTATGCAGGCATTGGTGAGATCTGTAATACAATGCGTGCTGTTTTTGGCGAATATAAAGAAAACGTTGTAGTTTAATTTTTTTTGGACGGAGTAAAAATGACACCAACTCATATTGAACATATTGGTATTGCAGTTAAAGACCTGCAGGAATCTATTAAATATTATGAAAATGTTCTTGGACTTAAATGCTATGCTGTTGAAGAAGTAAAGGACCAGAAAGTAAAGACAGCTTTCTTTATGATAGGTCAGACAAAACTTGAACTTCTGGAATCAACCTCTGAGGATGGACCAATTGCAAAGTTCATTGAAAAGAAAGGTGAGGGCGTTCATCACCTTGCTTTTGCTGTTAACGGCATTGAAAACGCATTAAAACAAATGGAAGAAAATGGTATTCAGCTTATTGATAAAACCCCTAGAAAAGGCGCCGAAGGTCTGGATATTGCTTTCCTTCACCCAAAGTCCACAAAAGGCGTTCTGACTGAACTGTGTGAAAAAAAAGGTTAACTTTTTATCCTTTTGCTTTTATAAATAGCATTCGTGCCCAAATTGTTTCGAAGTTTTTGCCCCCCATTTCTTCTATGGAAGAAATGGGGATGTTTAGATGATTTATTAGGATAAAAAGGTCCAATTAAAAAGAACATCTTACCATAGATGTTCAGCAAAATTAAACATTTTTCTCAAAATTGGAGAAATTATGGCCATCGAAGAAAAACTTCTTGAACTAAAACAGATGCGTGACAAAGCCAGGCTCGGTGGAGGTGAAAAAAGAATTGAATCACAACACCGCAAAGGTAAATTTACTGCCCGCGAAAGGATCGAGATGCTGCTTGATGAGGGAAGTTTTGAAGAATTTGATATGTTCGTCTCTCATAGATGTATTGATTTCGGTCTAAAAGGACAAGATTATTTATCTGACGGCGTTGTAACTGGATATGGTACAATTGATGGACGCCTTGTCTATGTATTTTCGCAGGACTTTACTGTTTTCGGCGGATCTTTGTCTGAAATGTACGCTATGAAGATCTGTAAAATAATGGATAAGGCTATGAAGGTCGGAGCCCCACTTATTGGTATTAATGATTCAGGTGGCGCACGTATTCAGGAAGGCGTAAAAAGCTTGGGCGGCTATGCTGAAATATTCCAGAGAAATATTCTGGCCTCTGGCGTAATACCCCAAATTAGCGCTATATTCGGCCCCTGCGCCGGTGGAGCTGTTTACTCTCCTGCTCTTACTGATTTTACTATTATGACTGAAGGAACAAGCTATATGTTTGTTACCGGTCCTAAAGTGGTTAAAACAGTTACAGGAGAAACAGTTACAGAAGAAGAACTAGGCGGCGCTGAAGTCCATGGATCAAAATCTGGCGTCACTCATTTTGTCGCCGATGATGAGCAGGAAGGAATCCTCCTTATCAGAAAACTTCTTAGCTATATGCCGCAAAATAACCTCGAAGATCCTCCCCTTAGCCCTTGTGACGACCCAATAGACAGGATCGAGGACTCTCTAAATTCTATTGTACCCGATACGGCAAATAAACCATACGACATAAAAGACGTAATCCATCTGATTGTCGACTATAATGAGTTCGTCGAGATTCAAAGGCACTATGCTCCAAACATCATTATAGGCTTTGCCAGATTTAACGGCATGCCGGTTGGAATCGTAGCTAATCAACCAAATTACCTTGCCGGTGTACTAGATATTAATGCTTCACGCAAAGCTGCTAGGTTTGTAAGGTTCTGTGATGCTTTTAATATTCCAATTGTTACTTTAGTCGATGTCCCTGGATTCCTGCCTGGCACCGCTCAGGAGTATGGTGGAATTATTATTCATGGCGCAAAACTTCTTTTTGCTTATGGCGAAGCTACAGTCCCTAAGGTTACTGTGATTTTAAGAAAGGCCTACGGCGGAGCTTATGATGTTATGAGCTCTAAACACTTAAGGGGTGATATTAACTACGCCTGGCCAACAGCCGAAATTGCTGTAATGGGACCTAAAGGTGCAATTGAGATACTCCATAATAAGGAGCTTCAGGATATAACAGATGAACAACAACGCGTCGAATTCTTAAAACAAAAGGAAGATGAATATAGAAATAAGTTTGCCTCCCCTTATGTGGCCGCAAAATATGGATATATTGACGACGTGATTGAACCAAGAAATACTAGGTTCCGCATTATCCGCGCTCTTCAATCGCTTGCTACTAAGAAGGATATTAATCCACCAAAGAAACATTCTAATCTACCGCTTTAAGAGGAGGAAAGAAAAATGTGGTTTAAGTTCCTGCGAAAAAAATGGAATGAAAAAGCCCCACAGGACTCAATGATGCAGATGACTGAGATCCAGAAGCAGGCAAATAGCTTGGGAGAGGAAGGGGAAATCTATGCCGTTATTGCTATGGCTTTGCATATGTATCTTGAGGATGCTCACGATTATGAAAAAATGGTACTTACTATGCAGAGAGTCATGCGCCCTTATTCCCCATGGAGCTCTAAAATTTATGGACTTAGACAATATCCAAGATAAACATAAACAATATGGTATCGGACAATGAGGAAGTTTAAATTCAAAATCAAAAATAACCAGTATGATGTCGATATTGTTAATATTGAGGACAATATCGCTGAGGTCGTCGTTAACGGCACTACTTATCATGTCGAAGTTGATAAGAAGATCCAAACAACTAAGACCCCTATGCTTGTGCGTGCTAAGGCTGAACCTTCAACTGATGCTCACAAAGCTGTTGCTAGAACTAGTAGCCCTTCGGAACCTAAAGGAACCGGTACTATTAAATCGCCTTTGCCGGGAACTATACTCAATATTAACGTTAAGATCGGTGACATAGTCAAGATTGGCGATAGACTCCTTACGCTTGAGGCTATGAAAATGGAGAATAACATCAATTCTGATAAAGAGGGTGTTATTAAAAATATTAAAGTAAATGTTGGTGACTCTGTTCTTGAGGGAGACACTCTTATGGAGATAGGCAGCTAAAAATTAATTGGGAGTATTAGTCGAAAATGGGAAATGTCATCTTTCAGACTCTGTATATGTACGGAATAGCTATTGTTATTTCATTCTTTGTAGCCTTGATCATTAAGCTGATCTATGCTTCAATTAAACTGTTCAAAAAAGATTAAGGATTCTTCGTCTATCACCTCTTATTTCATATAAGGATTGATCAATGGGTACGCAAAATATTTTAAATTTGTTCCAGGGTGTCTCGACTTTGCTTAGCTCTGAGCCTACAATTATAATAGCCAGAATTGGCCTTATACTACTGGGTATGTTATTGGTTTATCTTGGGAAAAAGGAAATTCTGGAGCCCTTGCTCATGATTCCTATGGGCCTGGGCATGTCGGCTATTAATGCCGGAGTTCTTTTCCTTCATAATGGCCAGCAGGGTAATCTCTTTGTAGATCCGCTTATTACAGATACAAAACAATTGCTCGATGTGATGCAGATTGATTTTCTGCAGCCTATCTATACTCTTACATTCAGTAATGGCCTTATTGCTTGCTTTGTGTTTATGGGAATAGGTGTCTTACTGGATGTTGGATTTCTTATCTCGCGCCCTTTCTTAAGTATGTTTCTTGCAATTTGCGCTGAACTTGGTACATTTGCTACTCTGCCTATTGCAAGGGCAATGGGACTTAGCTTAAATGACTCTGCTTCGATTGCTATGGTAGGTGGAGCTGATGGACCTATGGTCTTATTTACTTCACTAAACCTCTCAAAAGAGCTCTTTGTCCCTATCACAGTCGTAGCTTATCTATATCTGGGGCTTACCTATGGCGGCTATCCCTATCTTATTAAACTGCTTGTCCCAAAGAAGATCCGGGCAATAAAAATGCCGCCAAAGAAGGCTACAAGACCTGTTTCTTCTGGCGAAAAAATGGCATTTGCTGCCATAGTAAATACTGTCCTATGCCTCTTGTTTCCTGTTGCAGCTCCTCTCTTTATTTCCTTATTCCTCGGAGTTGCTGTAAGAGAATCCGGCCTAAAACATTTTATTGACTTTATTGGTGGACCTCTTCTCTATGGATCTACTTTCTTCTTGGGATTTATGCTCGGCGTCCTTTGTGAGGCCCATCTGATATTAAACCCAAAGATATTAATTCTTCTTGTTTTAGGTATACTCTCGCTGCTTCTTTCAGGCATTGGCGGCTTAATTGGAGGTTATATAATGTATTTTATTACTGGAGGTAAATTTAACCCCGTAATAGGAATAGCAGGAGTAAGTTGCGTTCCAACAACTGCTAAAGTTGCTCAGAAGGTTGTTAATGAAGTTAACCCTGAAGCCCTGATACTTCCCGAGGCTATAGGAGCAAATATTTGCGGAGTAATTACTACAGCTATTATAGCTGGTATTTATATTACTTTAATTCCACTTATTAAATAAGTTTTACCTTTTAATTATAATCCCTGCTGAATTAGCTAAACAAAGCCTTTCGCAGGGATTTTTCTATTGCTTCTTTAAATGACGAAAGACTTACTGGTTTTTGAAATACGTATTCTATTCCAAGCTCCCTGTATTCTTCTTTTATACTCCTGTTGACATCTCCACTGAGGATTATAACTGGGGGCTTACACTTCAACTCTGAGATCTTTAGCTGTCTTACTAATTCGTATCCACTCATTTCTGGCATATTATGGTCTGTTATCACAAGTGCAGGAGTGCTTTCTTCTATAAGATGTAAGGCTTCTTTGCCATTGTTTGCTTCTTCTATCTTATATTGTGGAATAATGTTTCGAAGAATTTTGCTGTAGAGCAGCCTGTCTGTCTTGCTATCGTCAACTAATAATATAGAAGCAGATGCAACTGGAATTGTAAAATGAAATTTCGACCCACTCCCATATTCACTCTCGACCCATATCTCACCACCATGCTTTTCAATTATATCATGAACTATCGAAAGACCTAAACCGCTCCCTTTTTCACCAGCAGTTCCTTCAAGTGTGAACTTGGAATCTACCTTAAAGAGCTTATCCATATTCTCCTTCTTTATTCCAACTCCATTATCAATAATGCTAAACTGAACCTTCTCATAATTGCTTGTTGGAACTACATTTATTATTATCTTCCCATCGGCTTTAGTAAATTTAATAGCATTGGATAATAGGTTGTTTACTACTTGCATAAGCAAGTTTATGTCAGCGTGGATGTATAGGTTCTTTTCAACATTCAGTTCCAAAACTATATTCTTCTTTAAGGCGGCACCATTAACTATTGATACAGATTTTTCTATTACTTCATCTGCTCTTATTCTTCCTGGCTCAAACTTTATCCTCCCTGTCTGCAGACGCGTCCAGTCAAGTAGTGAGTTAACAAGACCAAGCATGTTCTGCGAGGATTCCTGTATGTATTTTATATATTGTATCCTTTGGGATTCAGTCATATCTTTTTCGCTTAAGAGTATGTCTGTAAAACCTAGTATTGAACTAAAAGGAGTCCTAAGATCGTGCGAAATGATTGAAATGAATTTGTCTTTTGTGCTGTTTAGCTCGCGCAGCTCTTCAGTCGATTTCTTTAATTCTTCTTCTGCCTTTTTGTTCAGTGAAATATCACTTACAAGTCCATAGAGCTTAAAGATTGTACCATCATTTTTCCTCACTACTTTTAATTTGTTATTTACCCAAATTATATTGCCTGACTTGTTTACAATTCTGAATTCAAATTCATCTGAATATCTTACTGAATCATTGAGGAGGTTTCTTAATTTTTTCTTGAATAATCCCATGTCATCGGGATAAAGGATCTTAAGCCATAGATTTGAATCAGTTAAAAATTGCTCTTGCTCATAACCCGTTATCTTTTCAACAGATGAAGTATAAAATACGGGACGCAGATGCCCATTGATAATTTCAGCCGTCCAGAGAAAGTCATCAATATTTTCCGTAATACTTCTGTATTTTTCTTCGGAATCCTTCAGTGCTTCCTGAGCTCTTTTCCTCTCTGTTATATCCCTGCATATCCTCACTATATAGATCTTCTCATCGGATTCATAAGAGGTAATAGATGCTTCAACGAAAAAATTTGATCCATTGCGCCTTTTGCCAACAAAATCATACCTGCTTGGCGCCTGCTCTCTTGATTCACGGGCTATTATGTATTTGGCTACTTTTGGTATGTCTTCATCTGAGACTATATCTAATGAATCTTTACCTATTAACTCTGATGCTTCTGTATATCCAAACATCTTTGCAAAAGAATCATTTGCAAGAATGAACTTCCGGCCTACTTCCACTGAAATTCCATCTCTTGATGCTTCATAGACCGAGCGTACTGTTCGTAGTTCTTTTTCTGCTTCTTTCTTCTCTGTTATATCTGAAAAAACTCCATTAAAATATTTCGGCTCATTATTAAAATCTAGAATAGGTGAGAAGTTTGCTAAAAGAAATATCTTCTTCCTGCTTTTTGTCAGACACAAAAGTTCTACGGGTTTAGAACGTAGTGTCGCAAATTCAGAAAGATCGAAAAATTCATTGGGCTTATACTCTGAGTCAAAAAGATCCTTTATGTTTTTCTCTAAAAGCTCTCCCTCTGTGTATTCAAAACTCCTTACAAAACTTGGATTTATATATGTTATATAACCGCTTGTATCTAGGTTACATATAAACTCATTTGCATTTATTACTATATTACGAAATCGTTCTTCCGATATTCTTAACTCTCTTTCTATTCTGACCCTCTCTGTTATACTAGAACAAAGAAAGATCATTGACTTATTCATTTCTTCGCCGCTTAAGCTGATTGATACACAAATATATTCCTCTGTCCCGGAATTATTTGCGAATTTTACCTCGCTTTCCCAAATAGAACCTTTCTCAACTTCTTCTTTTATATTTTCAAAATATTCCTGACTGAAATTGTTTATTATCTTGCTTATTGATTTCCCATATACTTCACTTCTTGTATAGTGGAAGAGCTTTTCTGCTGCTTTGTTCCAGAAAATAATCTTTCCCTTAAGATCAGTTACTATTACAGCATCTGTTATAGCCGATGTGATATATTGGTATTGCTTTAATTCCTGTATCTCATTTTTTCTGAACTGTTCTGCATCTTTTTGATCTGTTATATCTTTTAATGAAATTAGAAAATTCGGCTTGTCTTGCGAAGTCTTGCTATCTAAGTGTTTTGTGCAAAAGGGGATAATTTTTGTTAGAAATATTTGTTTTGTACCACCCGCAGAAAGAGCAGAAAATTCTATTTTAATTTCCTTCCTTTCAGAAGTCGCTTGATTTAGGAACCTGGAAATGTCATAATGGAACGTCTGACTGAATACTTGCTCTATCTGGTTATTTAGTGGATCAGGAGCAAAAGATGAATTCATCTTCTCGGTACTGGTGGAGTAGTAGATTACTTTATACTGACTGTCGGTAATGAAGAATATGTCACTTATCTCGCGTGTTATGGCATCTATCATATCTTTTGAGAAGTGCCTGAACGTATCTGTCTCTGGAATTACCTTTAAGTCTTCAATTATTAATATGCCGCCTTTATAGAGTTCTCCCTCAAAGACAGGGGTACCTTTAATTATTACTGATATATTGGCCCCGTCTGTAGTCTTAATGCTGTTTATCTGCTTTTCAAAGAAGTTCCCTTCCTTAAGAGTTTCTAATTCTTCCTTTATAGAAAGCCTTTCAGCAAAACCCGATTCAATTATGTCTTTCCCGGAGAGTTTAGATGCATCTTCAAGAGTTACTATACCGAACTCAAAGAAGTTGTTATTTATAAAATTGACCATCCACTCAGAAGTAAATGATAGCAATCCAATGGGGGCCATTTCCAGTAATTTGAAAAGCTCCTCACTTCTAAGATTTTTACTTAGATTATGCGGCATATTGTTTCCAATATTTAATATTCATCGGGGTAATATAAAGAAATGTAATTGAAATAGCATTTCAAAACATCCCGAATTTCCTCTTTTGCCTTGCCTTTATTGTCAAATTATGTTAAAATCACATATTAAATTGAGGAGAATAATGAAGTTATTTCGGTATTTTGCAGCCATTTTTCTGCTGTTTCTGTTTTCTAATAAAATCTTTTCGCAGACGACTAATGCCTATGATTTTTTGCGCCTGGATCTAAATCCCCGCGCAGCAGCTGTTGCAGGAAGCTATGTGGCTAATTCTGATGATCCGAATGTAATATTCTATAACCCAGCCGGAATTAATATGCTGGAAAATCTTCCAGTCTCTTTCTCTTATGTAAGCCAGTGGGCAGATATTAGCCTGGCAGGCCTCTCCTTATCGAAAAATATTGAGAATGTTGGTCATTTTGGACTCGGTATCGATTATATTAATTATGGTACTATGTCTCGTAGAGATGAAATGAATAATGACCTTGGAAGTTTCCATGCTAGCGAGGTGGCTTTCATGCTTGCTTATGGAAATAATCTGGATGAGAATTTTTTCTATGGTGCGACTGTAAAATATATTTATTCAGGTATCGAAAGCGCTTCTTCGGCAGGAATTGGTTTTGATCTGGGCCTGCAGTATGTAATCCCTTCTCAAAAACTGAATATTGGATTTTCTGTGCTTAATATGGGCACTCAGGTTAAGAAGTATTTTACTACTAAAGAAGACCTGCCACTAGATGTAAGATTGGGCATCTCAAAAAAGATGGAGCGCATACCTCTTACTCTATATTTTAGCTTTAATAAACTAAATGAAGATAAAACTAATTTCTTGGATAGACTTAATGCTTTTACATTCGGCGGTGAGGTTAATCTGAGCAAGGGACTGCGTTTAAGGATCGGTTATGACAACGAAAAGCGTCAGGATTTCAAAATTGGTGGTACCGCCGGACTTGCAGGTTTCAATATAGGTGTTGGCGCTGTTATTAAAAGTTATAATTTTGACTATTCTTACTCTTCATTCGGTCTTGCTGGTGCAATTAACAGAATAGGTATTACAACTAGTTTTTAATTGTCACTCAGAGTATTGTTTGTGTTACTGCAAAAACAGGTCTGGATTTATTTTCAGTCCTGTTTTTATTATTCCCCTTCTCTCCAGGTTCTCCCCGTCTCCTTGTCACCCCATCACCATGTCCCAACGCCCCCCATCTCCTTGTGTCACCCCATCACCATGTCCCAACGCCCCCCATCTCCTTGTCACCCCATCACCATGTCCCAGCCTGTCCCAACGCCCGACGCCCCTCTTCCCGACGCCCCAAGTCCTATTTCCCGTATGGCTTTTCTAGGTATTGCTGTGCAAGCGAATGAGACTGATTATATTCTTTTAAGTCAAGTACTTGCCTATATGACTCAAGCGCTTTATCCCTTTGGCCTATCTGGTCGTTTATATTGCCAATGTAGAGTAAAGAAAGGACAAGAAATCCAGATGGACTATCTTTATCGACTTTCCTTGATAATCTCTCACATTCCTTAAAATTTGATAAAGCTGAATCCATCTGTCCCTTCATTTTCTGATAATATGCCAGGTAATA
>JAUZPB010000045.1 GCA_030706145.1 Bacteroidota bacterium | reverse complement strand
TCAAAGACTCCATAGCCATAGCGTTTATCCTGGAGCAGGTATTGGTCTGGCTATCTGCAAACGTATTGTCGAACACCACAGCGGCAGGATCTGGATTGAATCAGAAGAGGGTAAAGGGACTAGTTTCTATTTCAGTATTCCCGAATAATATCTGAAGGAGGTGTTTCTTCTAACTCATTTTGATCATCTTCGGGCTCATCTTCAATTTCGAGGAGCTTAAGTGAATTTTCCTTTGGAAGCTTCTGCACATCGCGCAGTTTCTTTTCTATTGCCCGTGACCTTACACCAGCTTTTTCTATTACATTACTTGCTTCCTGAAGTTTCTTCTGTGTTTTCCTGAGTACATCACCGAAGTTGCCAAATTCTGTTTTGACAGCCCCAAGGA
The DNA here is from genome assembly GCA_030706145.1 of Bacteroidota bacterium. Lineage (GTDB taxonomy): Bacteria > Bacteroidota > Ignavibacteria > Ignavibacteriales > SURF-24 > JAUZPB01. The sequence goes on along the minus strand of JAUZPB010000045.1, from coordinate 31,560 downwards.
GCTCCCATACTTCGCTTGAACGTTTTTCTATTGCAAGTGTCTTAAATCCCATCTGCAGGCTGTTTAATAGCGCAGCAAGTGTAGTAGGCCCTGTTATTATTATTTTGTATTCTCTCTGAAGCGTCTCAAAAAGACCAACATTCCTTAAAGCCTCGGCATAAAGCCCTTCAAATGGAAGAAACAAAACGGCAAAGTCTGTCGTGTTTGGCGGGTCAAGATATTTATCTCTAATATCCTTTGCACAGAGCTTAATTCTTAAGGCCATGGCTTTTGTTTTTTCTTCAATAAGACTGACCTCCCCTGCCTCATAGGCATTAAGAAGTGCCTGGTAATCTTCTGTCGGAAATTTGGAATCTATTGGAAGCCAAACTGATTTTTCAATATCATCTCTTCCGGGTAACTTTACAGCATACTCGACTATGTTGTTACTGTCGCGCTTTGTCTTAACATTCATTTCATATTGCTCTGGACTTAGTATCTGCTCAAGAATACTTCCTAATTGATACTCACCCAGCACACCGCGTGTCTTTACGTTTGAGAGGACTTTCTTAAGATCTCCTACACCAGAGGCAAGCGACTGCATCTCCCCGAGGCCCCTTTGAACCTGTTCGAGTCTTTCACTTACAAGCCTGAAGGATTCACCGAGCCTTTTTTCAAGCGTTACTTCCAGCTTTTCATCTACTGTAGCTCTCATCTGCTCTAACTTCTTTGAATTTTCTTCCCTTATCTGGTTAAGTCCGGCTTCTACTGTTTCTTTTGTCTTTTCCAGTTTCTCTTCATTTGTGCGCGTTAATGCCTGCAGCTGATTTGAGAATATATCAAGCTGGTTTTTCTGAAAATTTGCAATCTGTGTAAGCCTGTTTGTGACGGTTTCTGTAAAGTTTTTGATTATCTGGTTAAGCTCTTCTCTTTGGCTGCGCCCGGTTCTGCTTTGCTCTTCCCTGCTGCGGGAAAATTCATCTCTGCTTGTTGCTTCTGCTCTCTGAAGCTCTTTGTCAAGGCTATCAAGCTTTAGCTTAATTTCGGCAAGCTCCCCTTTCCCAGCATTTTTTTGTGCGCGTAATGTCAGAAGAATGTTTATAACAAGAAGAACTGCAATTGAGATAAGTATCATTTCAGAGAGCATTATAAGGCCCCATTTATAATTCAAAAACTTACATTTTATCTGCTTTATTTAATATCAAAATCCCAGTCCGAAGGATCTATATTGCCTTCAACTTTATTTTCAACATCATCGGGCAGATCCGGATAAAAATCAATTCCTGTCCTTGACTCAACCGAGTCTATTGTAACCATAAAAGAACTGAGCGCCCTGGAGCTTCCACTGTTTGGTATAATAAAGCCTATGGCTTTTACTTTATGCCCTGGAAGGTAACATAGTATTACTTTGTAGAATGCAGGCGGGACGGCCACTTTGTTAGAATTGCCAATAAAAGACATATTTGAGCTGAAAATTGGACCAGTTACTATATAAATAAGACTGTCCTCATCAGCCCAGAGCCTGACGGCCTTTTCAAGCTTTGACCATATGCCCCGGTTAAACGATGGGTCTTGCGGAGTCATATTCGACATATAAAAACTCTCTTTCATCATTTCGACTGATGAGCTCATATCGGCAGCTGGGCAAAGATGTCCCCTGTCGTATCCGGAACCTGAATAGTCCTGTGATGTTGCCGATCCTGTGGGTACAAAAGGGTCGGCAATAAACTTATCAAAACGTTTGCTTTTTCTATCGAGCATATCGCGCGAAAGCTTATAGGCTACCCATTCGGGCTCTTTATACTCGTCAATAAATGAAAGTGTATAGGCAGTGTGTGAAATAATTTCCTTGTTGGCAGAATGTGGAAGATAATCAAACTTCAGTGATACATTTCTTGTAATACTAGCTTCAGGTTTCCTAAAGATAATTATTATTAAGTAGACCACTAAGGCCACAAGAAGAAGTATTAAGAGTGTCCTGCCTGATTTTTTCATAGCTTGATTTTTTTTAAGGAATAAATCCCTCAAATATAATATTGTTGCAATACTGCATTGCCCGGTCGAATTCTTCCCTGCTTCTTGCTGTATAACCTATAATAGGATAGCCCTTTTCTTTTAAGTTTTTAATTGATCTGCAGGGCAAATAACGGACATCGAAGGCAATAAAATCGGGCTTGCTGAGCCTTGAGAGAAATGTTGCCCTCAAAAGTGTGTTTTTAATGGCTAGCCGTCTTGTACCAAATCCGCTCGAAAGCTGCCCGCGTGTTATTTCTGGAGCATTATCCCTGAACCATTTGATTGACCATGGGTTAAAGGATTCTATGGCGTATTCACCCTTATACTTTGAGAGCATATTTAGAAGTTTTAGCTCCAGCCAGCCAATGTTTTTTCTTGTTTTTATTTCGAGTAGAAGCGGTACTTTTCCGTTTACCAGCTTAAGGACATCGGATAAAAGAGGTATCCCCTGGTCTGTATCAAGGAGTTTTACTGTTTTTAATTCCTTGAGTGTCATCTTTAGAATGGAACCTTTTAAGCCAGTCATCCTTGCAAGGGCATGATCATGAAAAACAACAAGGTGCCCGTCGCTTAAGATCCTTACATCAAGTTCGATCGGGAATCCTGAATCGACCGCAGCCTGAAATGAAGTTAGTGAGTTTTCCGGTATCTTTACGTTATCAAACAATCCTCTATGCGCAATAGGGGTATCCAGAAGCCAATTCATCTATTCCTCAAGACTTATTTAATATATTATTGATAAAGCCTCAGATAAAGCGGGAAATTGCTATATCCTAATATAAAATAAAGCAAAAATAAAGGTAAAGGCCACAGGGACCTTTACCTTTAATAATAATTAACCTTTCTTTTTCTGGAAATTATCTTCCCAGAGTTTTTCCTTCACCACGAAGATCCAAAATAGCCTGTTTTACTCTCTCTTTCATTGAAGTTTCAGCTTTTTTCAGATAGTTACGTGGATCGTAAACTTTCTTGTTGCCAACTTCACCTTCAACTTTTAGAACGCCATCATAGTTCTTGAAGAAGTGGTCAACCATTGGACGTGTAAATGCATACTGAGTATCTGTATCGACATTCATCTTAATAACACCATACTCAAGAGTCTCTCTGATCTCTGCTAATGAAGATCCGCTTCCACCGTGGAAAACAAGGTAGAATGAAGCATCTGCGCCAAATTTCTCTCTGACTGCATCCTGTCCTTCTTTTAAGATTATTGGACGAAGTTTTACGTTTCCTGGCTTGTAAACTCCGTGAACGTTACCAAATGTTGCAGCGAACATGAAACGTGCACCTTCTACTGATGAAAGTCTTTTGTATACTTCAACCATATCAGCTGGTGTGGTATATAACTTTTCTGCAGGAGCACCTTCGTTGTTAACGCCATCTTCTTCACCACCAACAACACCGGCTTCAACTTCAAGTATAATGCCTAATTCGTTGCACTGCTTTAAAAGGTCAACTGCTATGTCCATGTTCTCCTTTAATGGAAGTTCACTTCCGTCAAACATGTGTGAGTTGAATAATGGCTTCATTCCAGCAGCAACTCTCTTGCGTGATTCTTCGATAAGTGGCTTTAAGAATGAATCTACCTTCTTTGCCGGGCAGTGGTCTGTGTGAAGAGCAACGTTTATATCATATTTTTCAGCTACTAAATGTACGTGCTGTGCAATTGACATAGCACCTAAAGCAGCATCTTTTAATGACTGTCCTGAAGCAAATTCGCCACCACCTGTTGAAACCTGAATTATTCCATCGCTCTTTAATTCAGCAAGAGCTGATAAAACTGCGTTTGCAGTAGCTTCACTTGTTACGTTAATTGCTGGGTATGCAAATTTGTTCTTCTTTGCATTGTCAAGCATCTGACAATACTTCTTATAATCTACAACTGGCATTTCTTATTTCTCCTAATGTTTTTAATATATTATACTTTTGGATTATTGCCCGAACTAAAACACTCTTCTGTATTAATTATCTCTCAATACAATCTGCCAAACTTACCTATTATTTGTTTTTTTTTCAAGATTTGTGCCCTCCGGGGAAAAAATATGACACATTATTTACAGTTTTGCATATATATTTAATGCATTTACACCCTAAAACCTAATATTTTTTGTGTTTCATAAAAATCAGAGTTAATGTTATATTTCTTTTTCTATTTGTCAATTTTTCTCACATGAATCTATAGGAATTCAGTATTTATGAATCAGATAAAGAGTGTTGTTTTCGATCTGGATGGGACCTTAATGAGCTCTAACTCAACAATCTACAAGTGTACACTCAGGACTTTCGAGGAATTTAACATACTGGCTGAAATGCCAGAAGATGAGTTTAATAATAAAATAGGACTCCATTTCGGCGATATTTTCAGGGATTTCAATATCGATGTACCTGATATCGAAGAGTTTATTACAAGATATAAGACACATTATTTCGATTTTATTGACGATACCTATGTGTTTCCAAATGTTGTCGATACACTTAAGTATCTGAAGGATAAAAATATATCTCTGGCTCTTCTGACAACAAAAGCACAGGAACAGGCAGAACTTATACTGGAACACTTTGCTTTAAGCAAATACTTCGATCTTATCATGGGGCGCAGGCCCGATATTGCAATAAAACCTGCTCCCGATGCCCTCCTTAAGATATGCAGCGATCTGGGCGTAGATGCAGCTTCTGCGCTTATGGTTGGCGATTCAGAACTCGACATTCAATGCGGAAAAAATGCAGGCAGCCTTACATGTGCAGTTACTTTCGGATATAGAAAGGAAGAGGACTTAAAACTTCTGAATCCCGATTATATTATATCCGATATGAAGGAACTGGTAAAAATCGTTTCTAATCCTTAACTTTATATAAATATCAAGTTTATATAAATATCCTTTTTTTTGCAGAGCCATAGAAAAAAGGGCTGCGCAGGCAAAAAAAGGATATTGAGAGTTTAAGTGAAGATAAGCTGGATTAAGAAATAAATGGGAGGGATTTTTATGAATACCAACGACAAAGAGATGTTTGAGAGCATTACAGTTGAGATAAAAGACCGTGTTGCAACTGTTAGTTTCTTTAATCCAAAGGGTAATTCACTTCCCAAAGTACTTCTTAAAAACCTTACCGATGAATTCAACCAGCTCTCTGTAAATGAAGATGTAAATGTTATTGTACTTAGAAGCCAGGGCGGGAATTCATTTTGCGCAGGTGCATCTTTTTCAGAATTGCAGTCGGTAACAAATTATCTGGAAGGCAAGGACTTCTTTATGGGTTTTGCCAACCTTATACTTGCAATGAAAAACTGCCAGAAGATTATTATTACTAGAGTACACGGGAAAGCTGTTGGCGGAGGAGTAGGCATTATAGCTGCAAGCGATTATGTGCTGGCTCAGGAATCGGCCTCTGTTAAACTGAGCGAACTTGATCTGGGCATAGGGCCCTTCGTAGTCGGACCGGCAATAGAAAGAAAAACAGGCAAGAGTGCCTTCAGCGCACTTGCAATTGATACTCAGTGGCGTGATGCTTACTGGGCAAAGGAACATGGCCTTTTTGTTGAAGTCTACACCACAGTTGAGGAACTGGATAATGCTGTGCAGAATATGGCCTTAAAACTCTCAAAAAACAGCCCGGAGGCAATGTCTGAACTTAAGACAGTTCTCTGGGAAGGGACTGAAGAGTGGAATACACTTCTGCCTGCAAGGGCCAAGATAAGCGGCAGACTTATTTTGTCTGATTTTTCATCGACCTATATTTCGGCATTTAAGACAGGTGCATAGAGAGGAAGATAATTTGAATTTGAAGAAAAGTAGAAGGTTGAAGATAGCTGAGAGTTAAATCCAGCTATCTTCAAAAAGAAAAATACCTGCAAACTTAATGCGGCCTCTGTTCCCACCTTTGTTCTCTTTCCTGAACGATCTTCTTGTATTCTTCTTTCTGCTTATCGTTAAGGACTGAATTAATTTTTTTGTCTGTTTCCTGTGCCCTTGTCATCATATTCTTTCTTCTTTCGTCGCGGTTACCTCTTAGCTGTTCGCGATCCTTATTTGCCTGATCCTGCTGGGCATCTAGAATTTTCTTTATTTCGGCGGCCTGTTTATCATTTAGTGATAACTTCTCTTTCAGATATTTTACCCTTGTGTTAACGTCAAATCTTGGCCCGGGACCATTCTGGGCATTGATCAAGGATGAAAATGAGAAGATTACTCCCATTATAAATAAAAGCAGCCATTTTGTACTTCTTGCCTGCATTGTTTTTCTTTCCTTATAAAAATGTTCATTAACATATATATAGACATTATTACAGGGGAAAAAGTTTAATTTGAAAGAATTTTTTCCCCTTTGGTTTCTAAAGCTTCATTTTTTGCGCTATCTCTTTTGGTATAGCATTCTTGTGAACCATTATTGCAACTGTCTTAAGCTTGACGTATGGTGCCGAAAGATATATAAAGCCCCCGTTGGTCTGATCTTCTCCCCAGGAATTTTTTGTATAATAAAACCTGGTATTATTCTGGTCATGTGCAATTCCTGTTATGTGCATCAGATGGTCATCTGTAGTAGTGTAGTTGTTGAATGTAAGCTCTCTTAGTCCCTGTGTAATTGTCTTTTCTTCTTCGGGCTTTGTCAGCTTTTCTTCTTTTTCACTTGCGCTCTTATCATCCCAGTCTTTTACTGGAATAACGGCATAACCATTTTTCTGTGAAAATTCATGCTCGCTTACATCACCGTCCCATGTAACAGAATAACCATTTTTAATAGCATTATCAATTATTGCCATCATATCTTCTACAGGGACATTGTAATAATTCTCTCCTGTCCAGTTATCCGGTATCTCAAGACGAAACTTCTCATAAAAAGGACTATGTGTATAAGAAGTGATCTCAACATAATCATCCAGCTTTAAGCCAAGCGACTGACTGAATGAAATAGGTGTATATTTTGTCCCTTTATAGGAAAATTCAAGGGGTAGTTTGCCAAAGTACACGTCAAGTACTGAATTATATGCCTCTTCCCATCTTGGAGAAAGTTTTCCTGCTTTATTTGTTACCCAGGCATCGAGCATCCCCTTTGTAACATTTTTCATCTCGGTATGGTTGTGCTTTTCCTCGCCATTGTTTCTTCCTGGATATGCTTCCTCGGGTACAATTCCATAGCTGCGTATAAGATCTAAAACATCATGCGCTTGTCCCCCTTCTCCATAGTTTGCCATTCCCTGGTAACGTATGTAATTTTCAGCCTTCCTGGGGTAGTTGTTTCTTATTAGATACATCTCCGAAAGGTCATACTCACCTTTCCCCATTCTTAAAAGTTCTGTCTCCAGAAATGAGACCGTTGCAAAACACCAGCAGGTACCTGACTTCGACTGGTTTTTCACAGGCGTTGTCTTTACCTGAAAGTCCATTGTAAAGGTGTGTACATTTTTGTTCTCATCCTTCTTTTTGGCACCTTCCTGCTGTGCACTGATCTCAGAGAAAAATAAAAAACTAATAACTACTAAAAATAACAGGCTTGTTTTGAGATGTTTCAAAATGTTTGTCTCCGGAAAATTTTTGGCTGAAAATTTTGGAGTGAATATTATAATTTTCAAAAACAATATGCAACGTTTTTGTAGTAGCTTAGCTGATAATTGTTTGGGAATGATTGTTAAGGAAGTGCTGATTGATGGTTTTATAAACTGTCATGGCATTCATAAAAAATGCCATGACATAAAAAGAAATGTTTTCTATTGCAGAGGGAGTAATTACTTAAGCAATAACATCTTGTGTGTCATTGAGTAATCGCCTGCCCTAAGTTCGTAGAGATAAAATCCGCTCGGTAAATTGCTGCCATTAAATGAAGCCATATAACTTCCGGCAGGTTTTACTTCATTTACAAGTGTAGAGACTACATTGCCAAGCATATCATAAACCTTAAGGCTTACATAACTGCTCTTTGCAATAGAGTAGCTGATCTTTGTAGAAGGGTTGAAAGGATTAGGATAGTTTTGATCTAGCTTGTAATCATTAACTACTACCGCTGTTTCTGTTTTTCCTTCAACGGCTGTTGCTATACCTGAGAGTGAAAGGTCATCTAAAATAAAATATGACCCGAGGTGCGGAGTGGTATTTGAATCATCCGGACCAATTACCATTACCTCTATGGCGCAGGTATCTGGCACATCCGTTGAATAATATTCCAAAGGAATATCAAGCTGTGTATAGTTCGAAGCTGAACTGGCTATTAGAGCACCTCCTGCTCCTATTGGTGCACCACCTTTGTACAATATTAAATTAACTGCGAACCTGTCGCTGCTTACAGAATTAAACTGGTAATAACTTGTAAACTTTGCATATCTTTTGTTAACCGAAAAACCTGTGGCATCACTCCCCGTCCAGATCATTGGCGGATAAAGCCCTCCAATTGAATTTACTACTTCGCCTTTAAGTGCATAACTGCCCGAATGAGCTTTTGTTACAGAACTTACATTCTGAGCCAAGAGCGGTATATTTGTAGTAAACCACTGGTCAGGATTTCCGTTTGTCCAATTTTCGAATCCTCCGTTTGGTATTTGTGCAAATATTGTAAGTGGGAGAAGGAATAGGTTTAATAGTAAAAGTGCTTTTTTCATGATTATTCCCCTTATCATTATTGTGAAGGTTTATATGTGTGTAGAATTGATTAACCGGGTAAATTCCACTTAGAAAACAGGGACAGGACCTTAAAGCATATGGTAGCTTTTTTTATGGGTAATAGTTAGTCCAAGTATTTAAAATTTGAATAATATAAATATAATTAAATTATAATATATTTTGTGAAGCAGATCACATATGGTATAATTCAGCCGCTGAAAGAGACAAAGTCGGGACAACTTTCTTGTCCACATTGTCTCTATGCAGCGGCTGATTATTTTGGGGGATGGTTAAATTTTTAAAAATATTATTTACTCATGAAATAATTCCTTTTTATTTGAGCAAGACCATCTTGTGTGATAGCTGGTAATTGCCGGCAATTATTCTGTAGAAATAGACGCCGCTGCTTAAATTCCTTGCGTCAAATATTGCACTATACTTGCCTGCCGACTTAAATTCATTTACAAGGGTTGCTACCTCCTGTCCTATCGAGTTATATACTTTCAATGTTACCATTCCCGCAGTTGGTATCTGGAAGTTTATTGTTGTTGTGGGGTTGAACGGGTTTGGATAGTTTTGCTCAAGAGCATAATTCTTAATTACCGTATTTTTATCACTTACACCTGTTGCAATAAGAGGCGTTAGTGTCAGGTTTACTGTCTGCGAAGTTGAGCTTGTGTAATTGACAGTTACATTTGCCATACTTGTACCTGTATAATTGAATTTATCTGTTTCTACTGTATATGTCCCAGGTGAAAGAGTTGGCAGTCTGTAATTGCCATTTGCATCTGTGAATGTATAACCTGCAACTACTTTGTTTACATCCATAAAAGTTACAAGGGCACCGCCTACAGCCTGACCGGTATTGCTCTTGACTGTGCCAGCAATTGTGGTAAAGCCACTGTCTGGAACTGGATGTGTAACAAAGTTAATGTTGGCAATTGGTGAATTATCAGTTACAGTTATTGAGTCAGCATCCCTCCATCTTAGTGTCTGAACAGAATCAACTCTGTAGAATGTTGGCAGGTACCCTTCTGCTGGAACAGCAAGAAGAATATATTTGCCCGGAACAAGATTGGTTATTGAGTAATTACCTACAGAGTCAGTTAAAACAGAAATTCTGGACTTTGCAGCTGAAGTCTCTCTTAACCTGAAAGCAGTTACACTAGCTGGAATACCTCTTGTTGTGCCAAGCGAATCTAGCCCGGTTACATGGCCGCTGATCTTGTTTGTATAGACCTGCCTTGCAGTAAGAACGAAGTTATAGGTTGTATCACCCATTACGGCAATCCTGTCTGCCTCAAAAAGCTCAGACTTATTGTTGTAGAACTGAGACTGGTAGTTACCGTTTGCAGGCTGTACATTCAGAATAAGTGTATCGCCTGACATGACCTTTAACTGGTAACGGCCAGAGGTATCGGTCTGTGCATTTGCAAAGTTATGACGGAAGAACCTGTTATTAAGTATAAGAGCGCGGACTCTTGCCTGCACCACTTTGCCAGAGGAATCGGTTACAGTACCACTTATTGTTACAAGTTTCCGCTGCCCTTGTGGATTGTAGAGTACAATAGATATATTCTTGACTGTATCACCCGAAGAAATTTTAATTCTTGTCGCACTTTTTATTCCACCGCCGCCTGTTTGCGGCTGAGAGCCGTAAAACATGCCTCTGTAAGATGGGGCATTAATAAAGAGTATATACGTCCCGGGAATAGCTCCAATTGTAAATTTCCCGGAGGTATCAATCTTTGTCTCATTGAAATGAAATCCAGTGACAGGTATTAAAGCTACTCGTGCGTTTTTGACCGCTTGTTTTGTAATTGAATCTCTGATCGTACCACTAACATAGCCAATAACAGGAGGAGCAGCAATTATTACACTAGCTGTGTCTGAATGCTTACTTTCCTGTCTAGATGAATCAATTGTAGTAACAAAATAAGAATAGGTCTTTCCCGGAAGAACAAATCTATCTATGTATGAATTCTGTTCCAGCTTAAAAAGTTGTCTGTAAAATTTTCCAGAATCGGTCTTTGATCCCCATTTCTTATAGATCACATAGCGCATCATTGTCATACGCCCGGGTATGCTGACTGAATCCCAGGTAAGTTTTACAGATAAAAACTGTCCAGTTGTATCGACAGTCGCTTTTAGATTTTTAGGTGCATCAGGTTGGGCCTTTATTGTTGTAATAAATAAACCAAAGACTATAAAAAACATAAGTATTATTTTTCTTTGCATTGCCATCTCCTCCTTACATTGTTTTTTTTTAATAAACGAAAATAGGAGCTCACAATTCAGCTTCTCCTACTCTTTAGCTTTTTTTTGTGGATAAAGCTAGAACGGAGATCCTATAAATAAGCCATGTTGATGCAAAATTCAATTTATCCAATATTGCTTTACTGTCAATTTACTAATTCAGTTAGGAAAATTTGCGGGATGATTGAAGTCAAGATTAATATGAATTTTTAATTCAATTAGAGGTTTTTAACTTTCAACAAGGGCTGTTTTTTTGCCCAATACTTTATTGGTATTGAAACCGGTTTTTATTTTAATATAATAAATATTGTGAGTGGAAATTTTATTGAACACTTTAAGAAAAGAAATAAATAGATAAAAAGAAGAAAAGAAATAACACGATAAGAGAAATAACACAACCGACATATAACAACTCCTTAGAGCTCTGCTTTTTTAGCAAGACGGGGAGAAAATAGAAACAATGAATATGAAAATTGGAATAGCTGCCGACCACGGAGGATTTGAGCTCAAGGAAAAAATATCAGAATTACTTAAATCCTCAGGATATAATCTGGTCGATTATGGTGCCTATAGCCTTCAGGATCAGGATGATTATCCCGATTTTGTTGTCCCGCTTGCTAAGGCCGTGGCTTCAGGTCAGATGGAAAGAGGAATTGCAATCTGCGGAAGCGGTGTTGGTGCTAGTATTGTAGCCAACAAGATTCCAGGAATAAGGGCGGCACTTATAACCGATAGCTTTTCGGCACACCAGGGTGTTGAAGATGATAATATGAATATAATATGCTTCGGCGGCCGCATTAGCGGCCCTGCTCTTGTATGGGAGCTTATACAAAGCTTCCTTAGCGCTAAGTTCAGCGGAGCTGAACGCCACCAGAGAAGATTGTATAAGATACTGGAACTTGAAAAATAGCTCAAAGATTTATTTAAGGAGAATTTAATTATGGATAACCCATTAATGAGAATAAGACAATATGGTCAAAGTATCTGGCTGGATTTTATTGGAAGAGGAATTATGAACTCCGGTGAATTTAAACGACTTATTCTTGAAGACGGAATAAGTGGAGTTACTTCTAATCCGGATATCTTTGAAAGATCTATACTCGAATCTAATGATTACGACGATGCAATTAATAGCCTTATACTAGAAGATAAAAGCAAGCAAGATATCTACGATGCTATTACTATTGAGGATATTCAAAGAGCTGCCGATCTGCTTTTACCAACTTATGAACAGACTAATTATTATGATGGCTATGTAAGCCTTGAAGTATCTCCCCATATGGCTTTTAATACAAGACAGACAATTAAAGAGGCCAGACGCCTTTGGAAAGAAGTAAGCAGGCCCAACCTTATGATAAAAGTTCCCGGCGTAAAAGAAGGAATAGATGCAGTTGAAAAGCTTACGAGCGAGGGAATGAATATTAATATCACTCTTTTGTTTGACCTGGACCGCTACCGCGAGATTGCAGAAGCCTACATTTCGGGACTCGAGTATAGAATAAATAAAAACAAATCCATTGAGCTTATTACATCTGTTGCAAGTTTCTTCCTTAGCAGAATTGATACTCTGGCAGATGAAAAACTTGCTTTAGTAGTAAAACAACATCCTGAGCAGGCTGGAGAGGCACAGTCATTAATGGGGCAGACGGCAATTGCCTCGGCTAAGGTAGCTTATAAAATTTATAAGGAACTGTTTTACACAGAACGCTTTAAAAAAATTGAGGATAAATGGGGTAGAAAACAAAGACTTTTGTGGGCAAGCACAAGCACAAAAAATCCTGAGTACAGCGATATAAAATATGTAGAACCACTTATAGGTCCCGAGACAATAAATACTCTTCCACTTAAGACAATAGAAACATACCGCAAACACGGCGATCCGAAAAGCCGCATTGAAGATGACCTTGAGGATGCTGAGAATGTTTTAAAAGGTTTGAAGAACGTTGGGATAAACTTAAAGGGCATAACTAAACAACTGGAAAAAGAAGCTGTTGAAAAATTTATTAAACCATATGATAAGCTGATGGATACTCTCGAGCACAAAATGCAGAGTATGCTCATTAAACAGTCCTGATCTTAACTTAAAGGGAGAGAGAAAAAGAGATGAATAATGAAGGTTATGATATTGCAATGATTGGACTTGGTACCATGGGGCGTAACCTGGTGCTTAATATGGGCGATAAAGGTTTTTCTGTCTCTGGCTTTGATAGAGAAATTGATAAAGTAAACATGCTTAAAGATGAGTCAGGACAAAGAAATATACTTCCTGTAAGGTCGGTTGAAGAGCTTGTGAAATCACTCAAAAAGCCGCGCCTGGTAATGATGCTCGTCCCGGCTGGCGCTCCTGTGGATGCTGTTATTTCAGATGTATTGCCTTACCTTGAAAAAGGTGACGTAATTATTGATGGGGGCAATTCACATTTTACAGATACAGACAGGCGCGTAACAGAACTTGCAAAAAAAGAGATGAATTTTCTGGGTGTGGGTATTTCTGGCGGAGAAAAAGGCGCAAGATTTGGCCCTAGCATTATGCCAGGCGGGTCAAAAGAGGGCTATGAAAGCGTAAGAAAGATCTTCGAAGCAGTTGCTGCCAAAGTTGAGGATAAGCCTTGTGTAGCTTATATGGGGCCCGGCTCTGCTGGCCATTATGTAAAAATGGTACATAATGGTATAGAATACGCCGTAATTCAGCTCATTGCTGAGACATATCACCTGCTTAAACAGGGATTTAACCTTGATGAAGATGAGCTCCATGACATATTTAGCAAATGGAACAGTCAAAAGGACCTGCAGTCATATCTGATAGAAATTACTTCACGAATTTTCATCCAAAATGATGAACAGACAAAAAAAAGACTTATAAACCTTATTAAAGATAGCGCTAAGCAGAAAGGAACCGGCAAATGGACCTCTCAGGATGCAATGGACCTTCAGGTACCTGTGCCTACAATTGATTCAGCCGTTATGATGAGGGATCTTTCTGTGTATAAAAATGAAAGAGAAGAGGTAAAGAATAAGGTCTCTGGACCAGATGGAAAAAATATAAAGCTGGGTAAAGATGAATTCATTAAAAAACTTGGCAATGCACTCTATTTCGGCATGGTTACCTCCTATGCCCAGGGAATGATGCTCCTTAAGAGTGCATCAAAACAATATAAATATGATATACAGCTGGATACTGTAGCTTCTATATGGCGGGGAGGCTGCATTATAAGGGCCGGTATGCTAAGTCAGATATGTTCTGCATTTAAAAATAATAATGAGCTCAATAACCTTCTTTTAGATGATTACTTTGCTCAAGAGCTTTCAAGAAGACAATCTGACGTGCGTGATGTAATAAAGACTGCTATTGATGCAGGCATACCTGTAGCAGCCATGATGGCTTCACTCTCTTATTATGATGGATACAGAAGTAAGTGGCTGCCGGCTAACCTAATACAGGCTCAAAGAGATTATTTCGGCTCTCATACCTATGAGAGAATTGACCGCGAAGGCGTTTTCCACACTCAATGGAATGAGGAAGAATAAAAATGGAATCAGCAAGAAGACCCGATACAACTATTCTAACAATTTTTGGGGCAGGAGGAGATCTTACCTGGCGCAGAGTAATACCTGCTCTGTATAATGTCTTTTTGGATAAACTTATTCCGGAAAAGTTTGCAATAGTTGGACTAGATATAAAGGAAATGAGTGATAAGGAGTATAGAGATCATTTGCTCGAAGGAATAAATAGTTTCTCAAGGCGGGGTAAAGCTGAAGAGAACCAGTGGAAAGAATTTTCAAGCATGATTTCTTACCAAAAAGCAGACTTTACTGATAAGGATGCTTACAGAAAACTGGGTGTAACTCTTTCCTCAAAAGAAGAAAAATGGGGAGCAAAGGCTAACAGGATCTTTTACCTTGCAGTCCCGCCAAGATTTTTTGAAGTTATTTCGGAAAACCTTGGACATGCAAGGCTTACAAATAATGGGGATACAACGAGGGTTATTGTTGAAAAACCTTTTGGTCATGATTATAATAGTGCCTGCGAACTTAACAGAGTATTGAAAAGTATATTTAAAGAATCACAGATCTACCGCATTGACCACTTTCTTGGAAAAGAGACTGTTCAGAACATACTTGCCTTTCGATTTGCAAATGCACTCTTTGAACCCCTCTGGAATAGAAACTATATTGACCATGTGCAGATAACCGTAGCCGAGCAGCTGGGAGTCGAGCATAGAGGCAGCTATTATGAACATGCAGGTGCTCTAAGAGATATGATACAGAACCATTTGCTCCAGCTTCTGTGCATTATTGCTATGGAACCTCCTGTATCATTCGATGCAGATGAAATTCGTAACCGCAAGGTTGACGTTCTGCACGCTATGCGGAAGTTTTCGCGAGATGAAGTACACCACTTTGCTGTACGCGGTCAGTATGGACAGGGATGGATAGAAGGAAGACACGTAAAGGCTTACCGCGAGGAACCTGGCGTCGCAAAAGATTCAAATATTGAAACCTATGCTGCCGTTAAATTTTTTATTGATAACTGGCGCTGGCAAAATGTTCCTTTTTATGTAAGGACAGGAAAGAGGATGACTGAGAATTCATCTGTAATTACAATTCAGTTTCGCCCTGTCCCTCATCAAACCTTTCCGGCAGAAGCTATTGAGAACTGGCATCCTAACCGTCTTATACTTGGTATTCAGCCCCATAAGGGAATAAGGCTAAGAATGCAGGCAAAGCAGCCTGGATTGCAGATGGTCTTAGGACAGGTAGATATGACATTTGACTATAGCAATGCCTATACAAGACAACCTCCTGAGGCTTATGAAACTCTCCTTCTGGATGTAATGCTTGGCGATCCCACTCTCTTCATGCGCTCTGATCAGATAGAGGCTGCATGGAATCTTCTTATGCCAATATTGGACCTATGGGATAAAACTGTTCCAATTGACTTCCCTGACTATGCTGCAGGCAGCTGGGGACCAGAGGAAGCAGAAGCACTTATTGCAAGAGATGGAAATCACTGGATAATGCTCCCTCTTAAAGATAGTGAAAAAGAAGATGAAGAAATAAATAAGCACAGAGAGGTATCAAAAGACGGAAAAGCTGTGAATCAGAAAGCAGGAAAGATAAAGCTTGGGGAAAAATAAAATGATAATTCAGGATTATGATGGCCTGGAGGCTTTGAGTAATGCAGCTGCAGGACTCTTTACAGAACTCTCACTCCAGGCTATAAAAGAAAAAGGCTTCTTTACAGTTTTTCTCTCAGGTGGCAATACACCCCTTGAAACCTATAGAGTACTTGCTGAGGAGCCTTACAGGGATAAAGTGCCATGGGATAGAGTATTTATTTTCTGGGGCGATGAGCGCTATGTATCTGCCGAAAGTAAGCAGAACAATTCTCATATGGCTTTTACTATTTTTCTTAATCATGTGCCAATTCCTCCTGAAAATATTCATCCTATTCCAACTTCACTCTCCCCCGAAAGATCCTCTGCTCTATACGAGGAGCTTCTTTTGGAATTTATGGAGAAACATCCCTACCCGGCCGATCTTATATTTCTTGGCTTAGGAACCAATGCCCATACGGCTTCTCTTTTCCCATATAGCCCTGTGCTAAAGGAAACAAAGCACTGGGTCAGAGATGTGTATATTCCTGAATTAAAGATGTACAGAATTACACTTACTGCTCCATTTATTAATAAGGCAAAAAATATAGCATTTCTTATAAGCGGCCAGGATAAAATGCATGTCTTCAAAGAAGTAACTGAAGGGCCATACGATCCAGAACGTTTGCCTGCACAGCTTATTAAACCTATAGATGGAAGGCTCTACTGGCTAGTTGATAAGAAGAAGGCGGACTCGCCTTTATAAGACTTCTAATTGACTCTTTTAACCAAGTTTATAATCACCTTATAGTCTATACTCGACATTTATCCTTGAACAAGTTACTATTATTTAATAGACTATAAAAGGCTGTCCTATGACTTCATAAAGAGAGACCTATCAATAAAACATTTTAAGGAGACCAGGGATATGGATTTATTAAATTTTGATGAATTAAAAATGCTTACAAAAGTGCGGCAGGAGCCTTGTGTTTCGATTTATATTCCAACGCATGTAAAGGGAGCCGAAATTATTCAGGATCCAATACGCCTTAAAAACCATTTGAGGGAAATAGAAAGAGATCTGAAAAATAGAGGGTATAATACTTTAATGATTCCGGAACTCCTGCACCCAGCCTACAGTCTTCTTGATGATGACTCATTCTGGAATTATATGTCGGAATCTCTGGCAGTCTTTCTTGCAAAGGATGAATTCCATTACTACCGCATTCCGATAAAGACAGAAGACAGGAACTATATATCCAACCGTTTCTTTGTAAAACCCCTGCTTTCACTTATAAATAAGGCAAAGAGCTATTATATTTTAACACTTGACCAGAAGAGCATAAGACTCTTTAAGACTAATCCATATAGTATGGATGAAATAGAGCTAAAGGATGTTCCTCAAAATCTGGCTGAATATATTGAGTCAGAACAATCAGAACAGAAAAAATATTACCGCAGTGAAGTAGGTTCGCAGAATCCAAGGTTTTTTGCAGGCTCTGCAGCCGGTACCGATGATGCAAAGCATGACAGGGATATATTAAGATATTTCCAGACAGTAGATAGAGGAGTTTTCAATATAGTAAAAGAAGATAATATCCCAATGGTGCTTTCAGGGGCTGAGTTCCTGATCCCATTGTACCGCGAGGTAAATTCTTATCAGAATATTGTCTTGGAGGGTATTACTGGAGTACCCGGAGATATTGGACTTGAAGAAATATTCAGACAGTCGCAGGAAATAATGCGCCCATATTATGAAGAAGAAGAAACAAAGGCACTCACAAAGTATGGTGAACTTTCAAATTCCGGGAGGACTTCAACAATAATAGGCGAAATAGTTAAGGCAGCTTTTTCAAAGAGAATAGAGACACTCTTTATTAATCCGAATGTAAGGCAATGGGGCATATTTGATTCCAGAAATTTTGAGGTGAAATTGCATAACAACCCAAAGGAAGGAGATGAGGATATTTTGGAACTCACCGTTGTGCAGACACTTCTTAATGGAGGAAATGTATTCGAATTGGATGAAAAGAAAATGCCCAAGTCTAAAGCAATGGCGGCAGTATTTAGGTATTGATTGGAATGAGCAGGCTGTATATAGTATAAGAAAGGGGTATGGTATAACATACGTAGTATAAAAGATAAAAGCAGTTGCTTATTAACTTGAGTAAGATAATGTTTTTATGCTATGAGTAATGATAACAGATGAGGAGGAATTTATGGTAAAGAAGATGATTATGCTCTCATTTCTTGTACTTTTTACAACTTCAGTTATTAATGCACAAGGAATTGGAATTGGTCCAGTGCTTGGCTGGCAGAAATCAAGCAGTGCCGATAAGGGAAATCTGATGTATGGCGCAGCCCTAAGACTTAAACTTTCACAGGCCATCGGAATAGAAGGCTCAATAAATTACCGCCAGGAAGAATATGCAAATGGCGGACTAAAAGTTAAGAGCTGGCCTGTTATGGTTACAGGATTATTCTACCCTTTCCCAATTGTCTATGGGTTACTTGGGGTAGGCTGGTATAATACAACCTTTGATTATAATAATCAGCTTACACTTCAAAACCTGCAGAATAATACTACTTCAAATTTCGGATGGCATTTAGGTGGTGGAGTGGAATTCCCATTAGGCGAAAACCTAATGCTTACAGGTGATATCCGTTATGTCTTTCTTAACTATGACTTCGGTCAGCTGGCACAAAAAGCGCAGACGGGTGACCTTAATAGTAAATTTTATGTTATCTCTGTTGGACTTCTCTTTGGCATTCATAGATAAGCATTCATAGATAAATTGTGAAATAGTCTACTTGTATACAAATGGGGCTTTCAAATAAACTTACTTAAGGGACAGCCCCATTTGTGTTTTTCCCCTTTTCCAGTGTCTCTGTTTTTTGCTTTATTATATTTGGGGTGAATTATCATAAATGTGAATTATCACAAATATTTATTTTAGGTTGCATCTTTGTTCTGTCTGTTTGTAATTTATATTAAATTATTGAGGGGAGACAGCACACGAGTGAAAAAGGTAATCAATACGGCAATAGCGGGCTTTGGATATTCGGCACGCACATTTCATGCACCCTTCTTAATTGCAAATAATAAGTTCCGCCTTACTAAAGTACTCGAAAGACATTCAAAGCATTCACAAGAATTGTATCCGTGGGTTAAGATCGTTAAAACTATTGATGAACTTGAAGATGACAGTGAGCTTGATCTGGTAATAATAACTACTCCAAATCTTTTGCACTTCGAGATGGCCGAAAGGCTTATCTCTGCAGGAAAAAATGTAATAGTCGAAAAACCTTTTACTCTTACCTACAGCGAAGCACAGTCACTTATAGAAAAAGCAGAAAAGAAAAACCTCGTCCTAAGTGTATTTCATAATCGAAGGTGGGATGGCGATTATATGACTGTAAAAAAAATTCTTGAGAATAAGCTCCTGGGTGACCTTGTTGAGTTTGAGTCCCGATTTGACCGCTTCAGAAATTATTTCAAAAAAAATTCCTGGCGCGAGGAAGATCAGCCTGGTGCAGGTTTACTTTATGATATTGGGCCCCATCTTATCGATCAGGCTTTGAATTTATTCGGAGCACCAAAAAGCCTGATAGCTGACGTACGTATTCAAAGAGAGGGGGGATTAGCTGATGATAGTTTTGAAATAATTTTTGACTATGGAAAATTAAAAGTAACGCTCAAGGCTGGAATGCTTATTAAGGGGAATCCCCCACGCTTTGTGCTTAATGGGACTAAAGGGTCATTCGTAAAGTATGGACTAGACCCACAGGAAGATACTCTTAAAAAGGGCCTTTCCCCTTTATCAGAAGATTATGGCCGTGAGTCTGAGGAAAACTGGGGAATTTTGAATACTGATCTATCTGGACTTGCTTTCAAAGGCAAAATTGAAACTATAAAGGGCAATTACATGGATTATTTTAACAATGTGTATAATGCAATTAGTGATAGTTCTAAGCTTTTCGTAAAACCAATAGAGGCCGCAGAGACTATAAAAATGATAGAGCTTGCACAGGAGAGTGCTGCTAAGGGAAGGCGTGTCCTTCTTAACTAGCACTCTATAGTTACTTTATTTAATTTATTTTAGCCTTATATAGTACCATACCGTTATTTGCAGTTACTACCCACATATGCCCATTAGAATCAAAAGCTATATTTTTAATATTATCCGATGGAAACTTTGAATTTGTCGCATCCATTATCTGTCTACCACCCGTAGCTGAGCATTTTACAAGCCCACTTGTTGTACAGAGCCAAAAAATGTTAGCATAGCCTACAATAGATTGAATAGCTTTGCTTGGCAAATTTGTATTATCTGTGACCCACTGTGAATTATAGATAGCAAGCCCGCCAATGTCACTTCCTCTAGGAGTAGTTGGAGTAAAACCTGCCCATACATAGTTCGACAACTGTCCGGTTGAAAGTGCCGAGACAATATTGCCCGGGATATCGGAACTACCCTTTGCAAAAACTGTCCAGTTCCCTTTCATATCTAAGCATGCAATCCCAAAACCTGAGGTTCCAACCCATATGTTTCCTGAAAGATCACAAGCTACTTGTGTTACCCAATTTGCAGGTATTTTTGAGTTCTTTGTATTGTATAGAGTGAATTTGTTCCCATTTTTGCAGACAAGTCCCTGTGGAGTACCAATCCAGACAACACCGTTATTACCTGTGCACACTGAGGTTATATAATTATCCGGCAGCAAGGAGTTAGCCATCGTGTAATAAGTCCAGTTCCCGGAATTATATAAACCAAGTCCCGAGGTAGTCCCGACCCATACAGCTGTAGCTGCATATGAACTATACGACTTTGCAAGACATGTGATTGATAAACTCTTAAGCGGTGAATTTGAAGTTGTAAAGTTCTGCCAGCCGTTTTCATCAATAACTACGAGTCCTTTGTCTGCAGTACCTATCCATTTGACATCATTATATCCAATCTCAATACAGTTTAGGTTATTGGTTGGTAGCGGCGAATTAGACTTATTGTAGTCTACCCATAGCATTGTATCAGAAAGTGCTTTTGACACTGTAATTGTTGTGCTGCTCTTGACGGTTACAACAGTACTGTCATCTCTGCAGCCATATGCTTTGAATTTTACTAAATAATTACCGGGAGTCAGATTATAAAACGTATAGGGGGTATATTTCCCTGTGGACTTCTCATTTATATAAATCTCAGCCCTTGATGGCTCTGATGTACAAGTAATAGAGCCATACATTAAAGGATTTGAAAAGTAGTCAATTGAAAACCTTACCTTCTCTGTTTCATTAACCTGAGCATAAAAAGTTGTATCCCTGTATAAAGGGAGTTTTAATGTCAGTTTATATGTCCCTGCCTGAAGCCATGGAAGACTATCAGGGGTTACCTGCCCGGTGATCTTTCCGTTTAAATAGATCATTGCTCCAGGAGGATTTGATTCAACTGCAATAAATCCCTTGGAAACCGGCGGCTCTTGTGGTGAGGTAGATACATCCTTGTCGCATGAATAGAATAGCAAAGCTGCAAGAATCATTGTGGCTGCGTAGAGTATCTTTCTTTTTAACATATTAGAATTTCTTTGACATTTATAAGTGAATATAAAACAAATTTTTAATCTGAAAAATTTTTATGCCGAAACTATCTTCAGGGCTCAAGACCCGACTTATAGCCGAATGACATAATGTAATCCCGGTTTATCCTTATTGAGGTGACTCTTTTAATATATGAGCCGAAAATTCCAAGTCCACCTGTAATATTTGTAAAATCTGCCTGATCAACTGTTATAGAATATCCGTCAGACTGAAGATGCCCTGCTGAGTAAAAGGCAGAAAGGTTGCGGTCCAGTACTGTTATTTCGACCATTAAAGAAAGTATCTTGTATCTGTCCTTGTTAGGATCTCCTTCTGAAATTTCTCTCATTGCCCTGTTAATTGCTTCCATATCGTAGGCATAAGATAAGTTGAATATGCCCTTGGGATAAATAGCTACATTCTTACCATCTTTATTTTTATAGCCAATAGGAATTGGTTTTTCATATCGCACGTCTGTTCCATTTACATTCTTAAAGTAAATGATCTTAAATAATGGCAAAAACATTACTGAAGTTTCATCTGAGATCCATGCTGTAAAAACATTGTTCTTTCCAGCAGGTGGGCATAATGTATCAGTTAAAGAATAATCGATATAGATTTTCGATGGGACTTTTGAGCTTCCTTTTAATTTTTTTCCATTTGGCAGAACTGCCTCGATCTCAATTGATTTATTAACATTAGGCGAATACTTGGCATTATAGCAGTATCCTGTAGATCCATAGCGTGAGGAATCAGATCTTATAAATGTGCCTTCCTTAAAAATGTAGACTGAATCTCCTTCCCATACTTTTATTACTGCATTTCTTACCGATGGATCAGTCTTGTATGATAATGGGTCATACCCATCAACTGCATAGTTCTTTGAAAGAAAGGCTGTCTGCACTGTCGTATCGCCACGGATAATGCAGTTTAATATATACTTATCTGTTATTTCTCCTTGGGGATTAAAATCCTCTTCGCACGATAATGCAAGAAAAGAGGAGAAAGCAAAGAAAATAAAGAGGCAAAGTTTCCTGGTCATATTTCAATCTTTAATGTTGCTGTTGGTAGAAATGGTAACATATTGATCCGTTTACCCGTGTCTCTTTCAAAATAGAATATATTCTTTCTATCATAGACGTTCAGTATGCTTAGGTCAAGATACAGGTTAAAGAGATTCGTAGTAAACTTTCTTGACAGGTTCAGGTCAAGCCTGTGATAACTTGGAAGCCTTCCCAGGTTTTTGTCACCTAACATAAGATATGGCTTAAAGTAATTGCCCATGTTTTGAAGAGTAAAAATGTCCTCGAAATTCAGCTTGTCATAAAACCCTGTTAATTTTGTATATGGCATTCCTGTACTGTATGTCCAGACAGCGCTAAACTGCCAGCCATCTGCAAAGCTATAGTCTACTGACAGGTTGCATGAATGCCGGGCATCGTATTTTGGGTAAAAAAGCCAGCCATTGAGCTCATTATATGCCCAGCTCATTGAGTAACCACCTGAAAAATTAAAATTGCCGAAATTAAGCCTTAGCATTGATTCAAATCCATAGGATTCGCCCGAGCCCGAGACAAAATCGTTGTCTGTTGGATAGATCTTGCTTTCATTTATCATTGCAAGATTCTTGCTGTCTTTATAGTATCCTTCCAGTTCAAAGGAAATGTCAGTTGTTAAACTAATATCAGTTCCCAGTATAAAATGCTTTGACCTTTCAGGCTCCAGATAAGGTGGTATGATTATCCAGGGTTCAAAAAGAGAAATCAGCTCATTTTCATCGGATAAGGTTGTAACCTCCTGCTGAAAAATGCCCCATGCGCCTTTAATTGCTATTTCAGGAATTATTCTGTAGCTGAAGCTGAAACGGGGCTCTGGTAGAAATGAACCACCCTTTTTTGTTAGCCCCCCTACGTTGACCCTTGAACCAATTTCTACACCCAGATTTTTAACTCTTAAGAATTTGTACTTTACATAAAAGCTGAAGTTTGTTCCTCTTGAACTGAGATCTGTTGATGTGCCAAGGCTGTTTTCAAGAAATAGTTTCGTGTCCAGATCAAGAATATTTAGTCCAAGCCCAAGTTCATCCTTGCTGTCGTAAACATAATGGAAATCCATTCTAACGTTTACATCTCTTACATCGTTTTTCTTTTCCCTTGCCGAACTTTGGTTTGGTATAACCTCTCCACTAAAGCTGCTTGCAGATACTCCTAGTTCAAAAAACAAGGGGCTATCCGAGATCTGAAACCAGTTGAACCCGAATACCTTGTTATCCCAATTCATATCGGCATCGCCTTTTTCCTCATGCTCAATTTTATCTTTACTCATGAACCCATGAAAGACAAGCTTACTGCCTTCAATAAAATCGGGATTTGAATAATTAGCCTTAAATGCCATATCATAAAAATCCAGAGGCATGTCCTTGTTTATAAATTTTTTATATATCTGACTTGAAAAGCTTTTTCTGCCAGTAAGTATAAAAGAACCAAATGGTATAGGGCCCTCAACTAATCCTTTTGCACTTAAATAGCTTGCACTAAGCTTTGAACTGTAACTATTCTTGTTACCATCTTTTAGTGAAAGGTTCAAAATGGAGGATAATCTTCCACTGTATTCACTTGGAAAACCTCCTTTGTAAAATTCTGCACTATTTACAATCTCAGGGTCAACTACACTAAATAGTCCCAGGGCATGAAAAGGATTGTAGATTGTCGCATTGTTTATCTGAACAAGGTTCTGATTGCTGGCTCCCCCTCTTATATAATATCTGGCCGAAATATCTCCGGTTGATCTTACTCCAGGCATATAATGCAGAGACCTTATAATGTCATTTTCCACTCCCTTTGGCAAATACTCCAGATCTTTTATTGAGATCCTCTGCATGCTGATATTCGTGGAATTTTCTTCGGAGTACCTCTTCTCTACTTTCTCTATTGTAGGCAGTAGGACACTTGAGGAGATCATTTTTATGTCCAGGTGTGACATCTTGTTGCTGTTTACGCGGAAGGCTATCTTTCTTGTATTATAACCTGTATATGAGACCACGAGAGTATAGGTGTGGTTTGCAGGAATAGATGTAATTACAAAATAGCCTTTTGAATCTGTGAATGCGCCTGTTTTAAGTTCCTGAATGTAAACACTGGCATAAACAAGTACTTCAGCGCTGGATGAATCTGTGACCAAACCCCTTAGTGATCCGGTACTTTGTGAAAATGTCCTGCTTGTGCTAAGCAGGCTCAACAGTAGTACTATTATTAGTATAATAGTAGCTGAGTGTTTGGGGGCAGGATGGTTCATATTATAAAAAAACAATTATTGGAATTTTAGTTAGTAGTATAAATAGATGTTATACTATTTTTGCATAATTCGTTTGAATTATAAATAAATAAACTTTTATTATCAATCTATTTTTGGATAATCTTTACAAAGATAAATTTTACTTTAGAAAAAATTTTTCAGAAAATATTTATCTTATAAGAAAAACAAGAATTACAATTGATACAGTAGCTACTGCAGCTATCTGGGAAAATTTCCTGTAACGCTTTTTTATTTGTCCCCATAATATTGCCGAGAGTACCATGAATGCTATCAGAACAATTGAAGCGATAATGCACTGCAGGGCGTTAAAGCTTTGATTTATTATTGAATAAATAGTAGTATTATCCCATAGTTTGCGGTAGAGCACCTGAAGATGAAGCCAATAAACTATAAGACTTTCACGGCCAACATCAAGAACAAACGACTTTTCCGTATTGCGCCAGAGCTCATAAAAGCGGCAAAGGACTAACAGTGTAAGTACTATGCTAAGCCTTAGAGTAAAAAAGAATTGTCCGGGATTGATTTTGCTTATCTCTTCTACAAAACTTACATGCGACCAGAGTACAAATGAGCTTATGCAAAAGATAATTATTGACCACAGTAGTACCCGCTTTAAGAATTGCTCTTCTCCCCCGTTTGTCTTTGACTGCATATAGTAATGGCTCAAAATGGAACCTGAGATCATAAAAGCAAGCCATGGGAACAATGGGAAAAGAGATCCATACTGCGGATTAAGATAATTTGCAAGAGGAAGATACATGTATTTTGTAAAATCTATTTTCCAAATTGCAGGAGCTATCATAAAAAGAATGAATGTAAATACTATCAGTATGGAATTATAAATTCTATCACTCTTAAGAACTATACGCAGAATGAACATTATTAAAAGTCCGGTTGCAATACACTGCAGGACGTCTACACTGTAAAATGGCAAAAGTTCATCTGGAGTCGCTTTGTGGAGCATTTTCTGAAGTGAAAGATATGGCAGCCTTAAGGAGTAGCCTACGCAAAATATCAGGAATATTCTCCATATCTGACGCCAGAATTCGCCTCCATATGAGCGGAATTCCTCAAGCTTCCTTTGACTTGCAATTGTAAAAGCAAATCCTGAAATAAACAGAAACGAGGGGGCAACAAGCCCGTTTATGAAATTTAGAACATTGAACCAGTTAGTATTCCTAAAGACAGGACTTAGGAAAGCATTAAAAACATGAGTTTCTATCATTAATAATAGTGCACCGCCACGGTACAGATCTATAAAGGCAAATCTTTTTTTCTTCTGGTCCATAAAATAAAACTTGTCTTAAAAAGTCATTGTTTAGAATTTTATATATGGAGAATATAAAACTATGATCTCCATTATACTTAAAAACTGGTAGGGCAAAAATAAGAGGAGTTTTTTGATAATCAAATAAAATTTTGCTTTTATAACCGGTATTTGTTACTATTCTTACTTATAAACAACGCCTGTGCAGTGACGGAAAGATATTAAATATGCTTAAAGAAGACCTGAAAATACTTAAAGATGAACTCGAAAATTGGCATTCTTATAACGATAACCAGTTAGTCAATAAAGATTCTGCACTAAAAGTAATTAAACTTGCCGAAAGTATATTCTTTTCAGAGGAAGCTACTTCTCTTCTAAATAAGGATTTTATTAAGTGTTATCTCGATACAACGCGCCGGACATATTTCCTCAGGAGCCTTCCTGAAAGGGATAAGCGCTATAGATGGGCTGAAATTGCTTTTAAGGCAATTGACATTGCGGACTATAACCTGAGGGCAATGTTTTCTCAAAGAGTTCTGGAACATCCAAATCGCGCTCTCTTTAAGGTCGCCGATGGAAGCGGCGGAAATAAACTTACTGACTTTAGCTATAAGTGGGTCGATAAAAGAACCCGCCAGATAGCCTCTGTGCTCTATAAACTTATGAGCAATAGCGCTCAGGAACCTAGAGTTGCAATATTTTCTGATAACAGCCTTGAGAGTGCCTGCAGCGATATAGCATGTCTTTTATATGATATTTTCGATTCTCCCCTAAATGTCCATTTCTCTTCAGAGATCCTTTCTGATATTTTTAAGCAAATTAATATTAATGTAGTAATTACTGACTCAGAGCACAGGCTTCAGCAAGTCCTGCGGGCCCGCGAAAAGTATGAGGGGCAGCTGAAAATAATATACCTTGGCTATGATGTCCCTCAGAGTATCGATCATCAAGTCTTTATTATGGAAAGACTCTTGTCACAGATAACTCCGGAGGAAACGGAAAATATACTAAATAAGAGAGAGTGTAATAAGAGCCTTCATGAGATGGCAACCGTACTTTTTACCTCAGGCAGTACAGGAAATGCAAAGGGTGTTGCTTTTTCTATGTATAACTTAATTACAAAAAGATTTGCCCGCGCAGCAGCCCTTCCTGAAGTAGGTGAAAAAGAGGTCCTTCTCTGTTATTTGCCCCTGTTTCATACATTCGGACGATTTCTTGAAATGATGGGAATGATTTTCTGGGGCGGTACATATGTGTTTTCCGGGAACCCATCTATAGAGACTCTCCTGGCTCTTATGCAAAAGGTAAATCCCACGGGAATAATCAGCATTCCCTTAAGGCTTGTTCAGATAAGAGACAGGTTTCTGCAGGTGACCTCAAAAAATATAGATAAGAAATCGTTCCAAAAACTTACAGGAAGCAGCCTGCGCTGGGGACTTTCAGCCGCAGGCTATCTGGATCCAAAGGTCTTTTCATTTTTCCATAACCATAATGTTGAACTCTGCAGTGGTTTTGGGATGACAGAAGCTACGGGCGGAATTACAATGACACCGCCGGGCGGGTATGTTAAAAATTCTGTCGGCATTCCACTGCCGGGAATTAAGACCAGGCTGAATTCCAAAGGTGAGCTTGAACTCTCTGGCGTTTATGTGGCCCGGTATATGGAAGATAATAACTTCGGAAAAGAAGGAGAATTCTGGCTTCCAACAGGTGACCTTTTTAAGATAGATAAACATGGGCATTATCATATAATTGATAGAATAAAGGATATTTATAAGAATGTTAAAGGACAGACTATAGCTCCAAGATCCGTTGAAAGATTGTTTGACGATATTCCAGGTTTTAAAAGAGCCTTCCTTGCAGGTGATGGACTGGCATATAATACTCTGCTTATCGTTCCGGATAAAAATGATCCCATCTTGCAGAAGGCTGCATCAAAGAAAAAAATGACAGACTATTTCGGCCCTATTATTGTCTCTGCAAACAAGAACCTCCCCTCTTATGAAAGGATTGTGGATTTTACTATACTTGAAAGGGACTTTGATGAGCAGAAAGGTGAGCTTACATCAAAGGGAACAATGCGTAGGAAAAACATTGAAACTAATTTCTCACTTGAGATACAAAGAATGTATAAGTTCCCCAACCTGGACCTTAAGATAGATGAATTGAAAATAATAATTCCCCGCTGGGTCATCAGGGATCTTGGCATAACAGAATATGACATAAAGGTCCAAAGTGACGGGATATTTAACAAACTGAACCAGAGATTCCTGACTGTAAAATTTAACTACAAGAACGACAGGATAAGAATCGGTGACTTTGAATATATTGTCTCCTCAAAGCAGGTGGACCTTGGAGTCTTTATCAGGCAGCCTGCCCTCTGGATAGGTAATATTTCTCTTATTAATTTTGCTTTTTGTAAAGACGGCTGGGATACAAGTTATGAGGGCATTTCTCCTCAGGTCTTCCTTGCGCAGGATTTCTATAAAACCTCTAAAGGCAAGGTTCCTGAACTTTTACATAGAATACAGGATGCAAAGCTAAGGGAACTAAACCAAACAATTACTACTGCAATATTTGCAAAGGGGTCAAAAGCCCTGGAGGCTGTTCAAAGCATCGAGAGATCTCTGCACATGGAAAACCACCGCACTGTATATCTTCTGCGCAGACGTCTTGAAGCCCTTGCCCTTCACCCGGATTTCGAGGTAAGAAGCTATGCATATAGAATTCTTCTTTTTGATGAACCGAGATTAGACTATAGCAAGTATCTCCCTCCTTTTATTAATTCAGGACTCCCTTTTATTAACAGAAAGAGCATTGAGGAAATAACAAAGGCAGACTTTGAACTGGGTAGACTAGAATCCTTAAGACAACGCCTCGAGGCATACCGCAATACTATTACCTGGACTTCGAACTCTGTTACTATAAATCAGTTCAAAAGGATACTTGAACTGCTTGTAAGATTTGCAAAGCATAACAGGAATTACTATAGCTCTGTTAGAGAGGAACTGATTAGCTGGATACTACACAAGAAAGAACCTCAGCTAAGTGCTTATGCACAGGAACTATTTAATAAACTTGCTGCCTGGTTTGAATCAACATTTGAACTCTCTAAGTTTGAAAGTGAAATTACTAACTGGAAAAGAAGAATTGTTTTCCAGGAGGATTTTTCTTCTGAAGAGGTCAGAAGGATCGAGAGTGTTATCTGCTGTTCTACGTTCCTTAAGGAAGCTCTCCTTCTTATCTTTGAAGAGGATAAGTTCAGCTTATCTGATGTGCACGAAGGCGGCATCTGGATCTCCAGGATACTTTCCCCCCATAATGCATATTTGTACAGGATAAGCATTAATACTGTCTTTAATAAACATTTTGACCTTATGCTCTTAATTAAAGACGATATTACTAAGGCGCAGGTAAGAGAAACCATATACTGGATGATAAAAATATCGGGCTACCCAGGTTCATCTGCCGTACTGCCTAAGTTCGGAAATTTCCGCTCATCACTTGGTGCTGCCTCACTGGTCTATATTAATGAACTAACTGTCTGGGATAAGATACGCGACTATTCCTCTGCACGGGGAGTCACTGCAGGTTCTTCTGCTAAAATTGAGTACAAATGGAAAGTACTTTTTGTAAGGGCAATAGCCGTATTTCTGAAAGCTTGGCAAAATAGCGGAAGAAGTGTTATTCCAGGAGCTATTGCGCCAACTAATGTTGTTGTCCCTGAGGCAGATGTAAAACAAAATTCAAGGATACTTTCGCTCTCAGGCTGGCGGACTTACAGAAATACACTTGATCTTATACACCCGGCAGTTAAGAACTTTTTCCTCCAAACCTTGGGTAATTATCCATGGGATAAAGAATCAGTTAAGATAGAGTGGATATTTGATGCAGTAATGGAGTCATTTGAAAAGAATGAAGCTATTGAATTCCTCAGACAGCTAAGAGATGACCTAATGGAATATTCTGTCCATTATACAGATTTTGATCTTCTTGGTGAGCTTAACCAATATATTAACAGGGTTAAGGCAAAGCCTTATATTAACCTTCCGCTTCTGAGTGCAATTGAAAGATACAACGAATGGCTCGAGGCAAATCCTGCCTCTACACATGAAGCAAAGGAACAGTTTATAAAGAAACTTTACTGGTTATACCAAATAGAAAGATATCCTGAAATAATGCGTTATATCTTCTATGAACACACTTACTTTGCAAATGCTAAGGAAGAAGTACGGGAAAAGCTTTCTAAACTGATCAGCGTTATGTTTGACTCTCCGGACGAACATGCTACAAAACTTATTGAGCTCTCCGAATTCCAGGATGTATTAACAGATCCAAAAGACAGGCTTATCTTCAGCCGTCTGGTATTCCCTGAGGTTGCAAAACCTTTGAACATAGAACTAATGACCATTGGCGAAGATGAGAATAAAGATGTAATACTTAAGACAAGAATTACTGACCGTAAGGATACAACTCATATAATCAGAAAAGCTATTTCCCCATTTGAGGTCGGAAGCCTTAACCGACTCTTTATACTTGATGACTATCCAGTCAGCATTACAGCTGAAGATCACTTTCTTATACTAACAGATGAAGAGACTCAGGAGAGCGTTAACGGCGGCATCTGCTATAAAATCCTCGATTCAAATGTCGCCCACTTAGAAGGCATTGTCGTTGCTCAGCCCTTCAGGGGCAGGGGCCTTGGAGGCAATATGCTGGAGGACTTCTGCGCAAGAATGTTTGCCGAAGGAATTAAGGTAATTACTACTCACTTCTATCTTACCTCTTTCTTTACAAAATACCAATTTAAGGTTGATAGCCGCTGGGGTGGATTAGTGCGCTTTCTATCATAGCAGTATTATATTGAAATGCTTTTTCAGGAATATTTAACCCCAGAGAGAGGACTATCTCTCCTCCCCCCCCGGGGTTAATAAACAAACTTATCTTTAATGCCCGCGTTTCTTTTCTTTCTTCTTCATCTGATGAATAAGAAATTTCCTTTCTTTTTCTTCCATCAAAGCAGCTTTTGAGATCTCAGTTTTTTGCTTCTTCTGTGCCTCAAGCTGAAGCCTCATCGCCTCTTGTGATTTGCTGGAAGTCCCTATGCGTGAGGTCTCTTTTTTAGCTTCCTTTTTAAGTTTCTTAATGCTTACAGAAGCTGTCCTTTCACTTTTAATTTGGACAGGTGGACTGAACTGAAGTTTGTAGTAATTCTTTTGCAGATACTCTAGAACTTCATAGTCCTTTGGTTCACTTCCAAATGTAACGCGGCTGACTTCAAGCTGCTGCTCATCATTATTAATTCTTTCAAATACTCCGACCCAAAAAGGATCTTCAAAGAACACGGTTAAACTTACAACGAGCATATACCCTCCATTATTTTAATTAATGCAAAAGAAAAGAGAAGGGACGACCCATGGAGGGGAAGGTTACTGATATTTCCTTTTTTAGGAAATACGTCCGGACTAC
>JAUZPB010000044.1 GCA_030706145.1 Bacteroidota bacterium | reverse complement strand
TGAGCATTAAGTGGAAGCTCAGCAATCTCGTCAAGAAAAATCGTTCCATTATTAGCCTGTTCAAACAATCCGGGTTTACTCTTACTGGCACCAGTAAAAGATCCCTTTTCATAGCCAAAGAGCTCGCTTTCAATTAAATCGTGAGGGAGACTTCCGCAATTAATAGCAACGAAATTTTCAAAACGTCTATCTGACTGGTAATGTATGTTAGCAGCTACAAGTTCTTTACCTGTACCCGACTGGCCACTGATGAGAATACTAGTATTTGATTTTGCACATTTCAAGATCTGCTGTTTTAGTTCATCTATGGGTCTGGAAGCACCTACAATCTTTCTTTGCGATAAGATATCGTTTACATTTCTGGAGAGTTTCTTATTAGATCTATAACGGTCCTGTTCAAGTTTCTTTTTTTCAAAGGCATTAAAAATACTAAGAATAAAATCCGTAGGTTGATAAATATAATGGACAATATCTCCTGGATATTTAGTACAATACCAGAATGCGCCAGCTTTAATAAGTGCATTGGCAAACTTAAAATCCGTAACATTTATTGTCATTTTTGTTATAACAATTATCTGCAAAAGAGGGTCAATTTCTTTAATATTTGCAATTAAAGCCTCTCCCATAAGACCACCAGCAATCTGGAAGTCCATGATTACCACATCATAATTTTTCGAATTTTCTTTAAGAAGGTCAACTGCCTCAATGCCACTTGAGACAACTGATACAATATTAATTTTGTCTTCAAAGGGTCTAATTGTGTTTTTCACCCTTCTTACATCATAGTCTTCATCTTCGATCAGAAGCACATTAATTGGTCTATTGTTCAACATAGCAATCCCTTAACTCAATTCTTTAGAGTAATAATAAACTGGCATCCACCCTCGGCAAGGTTTTCCACATCGAGATCCCAGCAGCACCTTTCACGGGCCATTGTATAAGCAAGAAAGCAGCCATAGCCTCTGTTGCGCCCACTTTCTTTTTTTGTTGAAGTATTTTCGAGGAAAATCCTCTTTACTCCGTCTTTATTTTTTTCCAGAAGATCGGGCATTATTCCATAGCCATCGTCTTTTATGAATACGCGTGTAGTATTTTCCTTTTGTGAATAGCATGTCTTAATTGTAATATTTAGAGTTCTCTTAGCCCCATGGTCTATACTATTTTGAACAAGAGGTTCAATAATCTCCCAGATTACAAACTCGTTAATATGAATTATTGGAATATTTTTATCGAGTTCCAGATTAAAAGAATACATTCCAACGTTACTTGAGATCCTTAGGAAAATATTATCGACAATGAACTTAATAACCTCATTTAAGTTTGTTTGAAATATAACATTCCTTATAGTCTGAACCGGAGGATCGAACCATTTCATATCATAGATAACTCTTGAGATAAAATTAGAATATTGTGTTATTCTATACTTTATTTCATCTATGTTATTTGGGGAAAGGTGAATAAGGTCCTCCTTAATAAAGCCCATAATTTTTTCAGCTTTATGGTGGGTATGATAGATTCTTTTTGTAAAGAGGGCTTCTTTTTCATAGACCACCTGTTCTTTTATATATTTTTCATGTTCATCTAAAAGAAGTTTCTGTGCTTCGTCTCTTTCTTTTACCGTATAGGAAGAGATATAATACATAGCCAGCAGGCCAAGAAAGATAAGTGAAGAATAAATAATAACAGTTTCATTATAGTTATTAATTACTTCTTTAGTAATAAAAGAAAAATCAGGTGTATTCTTAAGATATAATGCCCCAATGCATTCGCCACGCAAAATAAAAGGAACGAAGATATGGAAAGTCTGTTCTCCTTCAAGCACGCTACAAATCTGCTCAGAACCTGTAAGGTTATCTTTAACACTCTTATAGAGTCTAAGTGTATTTGTTGATATATATTTATTTTTCAGCACTTTAGGATCATTATAATATAGATAGGAAAATATATCATCGCCATCCTTAAGGGCATAGTTATCCTGGCCATTAGAAACAAGGAGAGAAATATCCTGGACATTTTGCTGCAAAATCTGTTGGCTCAAAATTATGTTAATAGCCTGAATAATCTTAGCCTTTTCAGTTTGGGTAATTGATTTATTTGATTCGACAGTTTCAAGTAGTAGTTCAAGTGATGTAGTTGTAATGTTTGCCAAGCGTTCAGCCGAATACCGCTGATACCATTCCTGTGTCTTAACCAGGAAATTCTGAAGTGATGCCTTATGTACAAAAGATAGAATTACCTGAAATGCCATAAGAATTACAAATAGAACAGTAAGATGTTTAAATTGAATTCTGTATTTTTTTATTTTCTCAAAGAAAATATTATCATTCATAGAGATTCCATGATTTTATCTTATCAGGACCTTACCTGAATTTATCATTTCTGTTGCTTTATCTAAGGCTGTTTCTACAGAAAGTTCTTTTTTAATAGCAAGGTACAAATAGTAAGAAATAACATCTGAGATTTTTGTATAATTCTCCAAGGCGGGCCTGCACACCCCTGAGTTAATAAGTCCAAAGAAGAACTTAAGATTATTATCCTTTTTCTGAATAAGTGAATCAGCATAAACATTTTGATTAACTGGCAAATAGTGACCCTCTCTATAAAGCCTTTGCTGAGTAGTCTTACTTAAAAGGAACTTAATAAATTCCATAGATTCTTCCTTTTTGGAAGAGTATTTAGAGATCATGAGATTCCACCCGCCGAGGAGAGCCACTGGTTTATTTCCCTTAAAGTGAGGTAGTGGTGCAATTCCAAGATTTGATATATTTTCTGAATTGCGGAAATCAATTTTAACATCGCGAAGAAAACTAGGCCATCCTCTAAGGAAAAGACCATTATTTTCCATATAGAAAAGATCACTCGTTCTGTCTCTGAAACTCGAGACAACAGAGGGAGACATATGATAGGTATGGACCAGATCGACCAGTAATTTCAGAGCATGTTTAGCCTGAGGTGAGTTCAGCTGGAGTTTACCATTTTCGTACAACTGTTTATTTTGTCCAGCTAGCATTTCCAGAAAAATGCAAACGAGCCCTTCATAGTCGTCAGCCTGAAAAACATAAAAAGGTTTATTTGAGTTCTGATTTCTTGTATGCAGCTGAATAAACTCATCCCATGTAAGAGATCTCATAAGATCCTGTTCCAACTTATCCGGATTCTTCAGTTGTCTAATAAGATCTTTTCTATAATACATTAGTCCCACATCAATATATAAAGGGGCTGCAACGAGCTGACCGTTATAGACGCAGGATTTAAGAGCAGCAGAAAGTAGACTATCTACTGCAAACTTATTTGGAATAGATTCAAATGGAGTGCCCCACTTTGCAAATCTAGGGACCCAGATCTGGTCAACTGCAAAGACGTCTATGCGGTCACTTTTACTACGAAGGTACCTGGTAAGGAGCTCTTTTCTTTCATTAGTTGTAAACTTCTCAAAAGGAAGGTGTACAGGTATAACCTGAATTTTCCCCTTATACTTTTCATTAAACTCATCTATAACTTTCTGGTAGACATCCGAAATATGGTCAGCAAAATAGATCTTAGTTACTTTATCACCGACATAAAAACTAGAGCTGTATGGTAGAACAAATCCAATCAGCGCAACTATTACAGCAATAAAAATATAAAGTAAAAATCTTTTAAGATTATTATTCCTGAAATAAGTGATAACATTCATGAAAGTTTGGTTTGTAGTTTAATTTTATTAAAAAAGCCGTGTAAATTTTCTAGTCATACACCAGACAAGCGAAAGATATGAAAAAAAAGTGAAATGCTAAACAAATAAAAAGAAGAGTAAATGAGATAACACAGGGGCATGAAGGTGCAGTGTAAAAAAAAAGCCCTGGAGAGGAGAGCCAATCCAGGGCACAAATTGTTAAATGAAGCTTCTACTCCCTGACAACCCAAGTTTTAACAACGGCTGTAACAGTGGGATGAAGTTTAATGTTGACACTATAGATTCCAAGAGATTTAATAGGTTCAACAATTTCGATTCTGCGTTTATCAATATCATAGCCTTTTTCCTTAATGGCATCAGCTATCATCTGATTAGTAACAGTACCGAAGATTTTATCTTCTTCACCAACTTTAACGGGAATTGTAACAGATATTTTTTCCAGCTCACCGGCAAGTTTTTCAGCAGCCTGAAGTTCTTTAACTTTCTTTTTAGCAAGTTGTTTTTTTTCTTCTTCAAGTGCCTTCATGTTACCTTTCTGAGCGGCAAAAGCAATATTGCGAGGGATCAAAAAGTTACGAGCAAAACCGTCCTTTACGTCAACAATATCACCAATCTGTCCGAGTTGCTCAAAATTTTTTCTTAAAATAACTTTCATTAATATTCCTCCCTATTACTTTAAGGCTTCAGATACATAAGGTAATAAAGCAATTTGTCTGGCTCTTTTAATAGCAGTAACAAGTTCCCTCTGATGTTTGGTACAAGTACCAGTAATTCTCTTAGGGATTATCTTACCCTGCTCAGTCAAGAACTTTATCAATCGTTTATCATCCTTATAATCGATATATGTTACATTGGCTTCACAGAATTTACATACTCTTTTATTTTTCATATCCTTTAAACCAATTTAATTATGACTGATTGTTAAGTAATTCTGATTCCTCATCAGACAAGAACTTGTCGAAAGAATTATCTTCATAAGATAAATCTTCTTCTGTCGAATCAACAATAGTATCAGGACCTGCAAACTTGCCAATTTTATTAAGGAATTGAATCCTTTTGGCTTTGATTTCGACTATGCTTCTATTGTGACCATCTTCAGTTTTCCAGCTTCTGCTTTGCAATTCACCATCAACTAAGACAGCACTACCTTTTTTTAATCTTTCTTTGCAGCTTTCAGCTAATTTGTTCCAAGCGACAACGCCCACATAACAGACATCTTCCTGCCAATTATTAGAGCTATCTTTGTACTTTCTGTTAGCAGCAATTGAAAAATTAACTACCGGTGTATTATTCGACGTTTGTCTGAATATTGGATCTTTAGTTAGATTGCCTGCCACCAATACACTATTTAATTCAGGCATTTTCAATTCACCCATGCTTCTTCCTCCATACTTGTCATTATAAGGTTTTTATGCTTCGTTCTCTGTTTTTTCTTCATTTGATGGGAGAGTGGCATCCGCAGTATTAGCGGCAGCATTAGCGACAGCATTTTCTTCTGGCTTTTCCTGAGCTCTCTGAGTCTTAGCTTTTTCCATGTATTCGAGAGCAAATTTATCCAGGACGATAATAATATGTCTGAGAATAAATTCATCTAGCTGATACATACGTTCCAGCTTAGCGATCAGATCTGTAGGAGCGACGAATCTAAAGATGACATAATATCCACTTTTAGTCTTCTCTACAGTGTAAGCCAATCTTTTTCTGCCCCATTTATCGATGTCAACGATCTCACCGCCATTAACGCGGATCAGTTCAGCAATACGATTGATGGTAGCTTCAATCTGTTCTTCTTCAATTGCAGCATTAATAATTACTGCACTTTCATAATTTTTCTTCAGCATTGTCCTTTTTCACCTCCTCTGGACTTAAGGCCCTCAGTAGTTAAAATTATTGTTTTTCTGAGAGCAGGAGTTCATAAATACTATTAATTAGGATTCAAAAATAATCAAAAATTCAATGAACGTTTTTTTTCTTTACGTAAATATATACAACTTAATAGAAAGTGTAAAACAAAATATTTCACGCTGCTATAGAGCAGGAGGAGTTTCATTTCCTCCGGGTTTTAAATTTTTAATGGATTTACTATAATAGTCAAGTGAAGCCTTCAGGCCGCCTTTAATAAATTCCACAATAAGTTCAGAAGCAAATCCAAAAGAATTATCAAGTAGCTGAAATTCCTCCTTATTAAAAGGGCTAAGGACATAATCAGCCATTTTACCCTGTGGGAAGTTCCTCCCAATACCAAAACGGAGCCTAGGGAATCTATCAGATTGAAGGTGGTAAATAATAGAATTTACGCCATTATGACCGCCATCACCGCCAGAAGCCTTAAGACGAAGCTGAGCAGTATCGAGATTTATATCATCACAGATGACAAGCAGATCCTCGATATCAATTTTATAGTTATTAACTATATCTAAAGCAGCAGTACCGCTTAGATTCACATAGGTTGTTGGTTTAACAAAAACAAAGGGAGAATCATTTAATTCTCCCAAGACATAATAATAATCCTTTTTAGCAGCCTTGAAGTGTAGATTTAGTTTACCAGCAAGGTAGTCAAGAAGCATAAACCCAATATTATGGCGTGTATGGCTATAAGTGTTACCCGGATTTCCAATACCTAAGACTGCTCGCAAATTAAACTATTCTTCCCCTTTTTCAGTCTTACCCTTAGCAATAACTTCAGGTTCAGCTGGAGCTTCAGTTGCTTCCTTTTCAGCCCTTGGAGCTACAACAGCAACAACGACCGATTCAGGAGCAGTAAGGAAATTAATGTTATCAAACTTCAAGTCACGGACATGAAGCGATTCGCCAAGGAGTAATTTAGAAATATCGACCTGAATATGTTCAGGCATTTCAGTTGGCAAGCATTCTATATCAACTTTATGTAATACCTGCTGTATTACTCCACCCTGTTTAACGCCTGCAGCATTACCTACGAGAAGGACAGGGACTTCGATCTCAATTTTTTCGCCAGTAGTAATACCATGAAGATCGAAATGAACAATTCTATCGGTAACCGGGTCAAATTGAACATCTTTTATAACACAAATTAAAGCATCATTATCACCAACTTTAAGCGAAACTATATGAGCTTCAGAAGTAAAAACTAAAGGTTTCAATGCCTTTTCAGCCACTTCAATGGCAATAGGTTTTTGACTTTTCGAATAAAAAACGCCAGGGACGTAACCGTTTTTCCTTAATTGTTTATTCGCACTTTTACGCGAGATCTCTCTCACGTTGGCATTTAGAACTATCTCTGCCATTTTATCTCCATATTTTTTTTCTTAATTCCTAACCTTTATCAATCTCAAATAGTGAGCTTATAGATTCATTTCTATATGTTCTGCGGATAGCTTCTGCAAATATATCAGAAACAGTTCTGACAAATATTTTTGATGTTCCGCGATTTTCATCAAAATAAAGAGTATCGGAAATATAGAGTTTTGAGATTTCCGATTTTTCAATTTTTTCGACCGCGTCAGCAGAAAGCAAGGGGTGAGTTACAGCGCCAAAAATCTCTTTAGCGCCCCTATCTTTCAAAGCTTTTATTGCAGAGACAAAAGTTCCGCCAGTATCAATCAGGTCATCAACAATCAAAACATTTTTATCTTTAACATCGCCAATAACGTTCATTGCCTCGGCAACATTTGGTTTTGGACGTCTTTTATCGATAACAATAAGGCCTGCATTTAAGCGTCTTGCATAAGAACGAGCCATTTTGATTCCACCTACATCCGGCGATACGACAACCAGGTTATCACTTGTACTAGTAAAGATACCTGAAAAGATAGGGGAAGAATAAAGGTGGTCAAAAGGAATATCAAAGAAACCCTGTATTTGAGCTGCATGCAGGTCCATAGTAATAACCCTGTCCGCACCAGCTTTAGTAATCAAATTTGCTACTAATTTGGCTGTTATTGAAACTCTAGGCTGGTCTTTTCTATCCTGTCTAGCATAACCAAAGTAAGGCATTACAGCAGTAATCCTTTTAGCAGATGCTCTTTTAGCAGCATCAATCATTATAAGCAGTTCCATCAGGTTTTCAGCTGGTGGAGCTGTAGACTGAATAATAAAGACATCCCGACCTCTGATGTTCTCTTTATACTTGACCCAAATCTCACCATCGCTGAATCTTTTTAAATCGACATCACCAAGCTTGGTACCTAAGCGAGCAGCGATCTTTTCTGCCAATTTTGGATTGGACCCGCCGCAAAATACCTTAAATTCAAATTCTGACATTTTCCTAACTATTTATATATAAAAAGAATTTCAAATATACGCAAAACAAAATGGTAAGTCAATAATATGGCGCATATGGAATAAGGATTTCGTTTTGCAGAGACAAGTGCAATCCGAAATCCAAAATCCACTAAATTATAACCTATAATAATATTACAAATTTTACAATGTATATTATGATTTATTCTTTCTGAATAGGAAGATGATCACAACAAGCAAAACAACTCCAGCAAGAGAATAAATCCAGATTGGAGTTTCTTTTAACTTAAAAGGTCTAAAAGTTGCAGTAATCGTCTTTCCAGTTCCAATATCCGAAAGCTTATATTTCCAGGTAAGCTTATTTTTACTAATCTCATGTGCATTATGAGTAATAATATCTCCTGGGATATAATAAACATAGGTCAGCGTAAAGGCCTGAGGATTGACACCAAAGCCAGTGGCAATTGGAGGAATAAACTGAGAGAAGATCTTTTGACCTGCCGCCCCATTTTTTAGTGAAAGATTAGCCTCTTTAAAGGCCTTTGTGTTGTTGAGAGAATCTAATTTTTGAAAATCCAATTCAACCTTTGCATGAATTGTAGTATCTGTACTATCAGTATAGACCTCAACCTTTTTAATATGGCTGTAATTGGATAAAAATTCCCTTTTAACAGAATCGGCATTAAAGACTCCAACCTGCTTAACAAAGGCAGAATCCTGAGCAGTTGCAAGTTTCATCCAGTAATGCACAAACATTTCCCCTGAACCATCAGTCTTTAGAGTTGTTTCTTGATAATAATTCAGGCAACCATTTAAGAATATGGTTGTATAAAGGATAAACAAGTAAAGAATTTTTCTATTCATATTTCCTGTAAAAAAAAGTACTGCCAAAAATAGGCAATTTTTTTTATTTATTGCAATAATACTTTATAAATGTCACTTTATCTTTTATGGATGAGAAAAATTAGTTATTTTTGTATGAATTTTTTGAGGTTTTTTATGCCAACATATGATTATAAATGTTTAGAATGCGGACATACATTCGATTATTTTCAAAAGATGTCAGATGAACCACTTCAGAATTGCCCTGTATGTCACGGAAAATTAAAAAGGTTAATTGGTCCGGGAGCAGGCCCCATCTTCAAAGGTAGCGGGTTCTATGAGACAGATTACAAACATAAATCCAACGGTGGTTCATCAAATTCTAAGTCTTAGGGTTTGATTTTTAATCTTTTATAATTTTTAAATCTTTTGATGGATATGGGCTGATGACTCCCAAAGGTCTTCAGCCCTTTATAATACCCGGGACAGGTACACTTTAGGCTTTAGGACTAATCTGTTCATCTTTTGCGATTTCACAATCTGCTTGCAAATGTAAGTCATAGTATTTAGGCAAGGTAAAGACAAATGTACTTCCCTTTCCATATTCACTTTCGACACTAATTCTTCCGCCATTTTTTTCGACCAGCTCCTTGCATAATATTAACCCCAGGCCCGTACCTTTTTCATTTGCCGTACCATTTTTACTGAAATTTACATCGATTCTGAAAAGTTTGGAAATTTCATCCTTATTGATACCAATTCCGGAATCAGAGACAGAAATTTCTATCATGCGTTCTGTTTCAGCAGCCAAGAGCATTACTTCCCCCGATGGCGCCGTAAATTTAATAGCATTTGAAATGAGGTTATGCAGAACAGATCGAATCATATTCTTATCGGCAAAGACAAAGATATTTTTGCCGATCTGGTTAGAAAGAGATATGTTTTTTCTCAATGCATTGCCCCTCAGGGTCGAGAAAATCTCTTCAATGAGTGAATTAATTTCAATTTTAAGTGGGAAAAACTCCATTCTTCCTGTCTGGATCCTTGACCACTCCAGTAGATTTTCAAGGAGATTATACACGTTACGAACCGATTTATGTATTAATCCGGTGTATTCTTTTATTTCCTGCATGGACAAATTATCAAAGTCCTCATAAATCATATCAGAAAACCCAATGAGTGAATTAAATGGACTTTTAAGGTCATGAGAGACTATTGAAAAAAACTTATCCTTGTTATCATTTATCTGTTTAAGGTGGCGTTTTGATTCCCAGAGATCCTTTAACAGACTAGATTGGAGTGAATTGACTTTAGAGAGTTGAAGTTCTTTGTTCTCCAATTCCATAGCTCTTTGTTGCATCTGAAGCTGAAGCTCACTATTCTTTTGCTCAATTATCCGGATCTTTCTCTTATAATAAGTCATAAGAGAAAACATCAGAACGAGTACTAGAATAAATGTTATCCAAATGACATGATAAGAAAACAGGACCGATAGATTTAGATACGAAAAGGAACCAAGTGTAATTAAGTATTTCATAGCAGTTTGGTAATCTCCAGGTTAACTAGTCTTTTAAACTAGAAAATACCCGCACCAATAATCAGCCTTAATAAACCAGCAAAGACAGCTATCAAACAAAGCATCCAACCGAACTTAGCCGGACGATTAGGGTTGCCTGGTTTAGTATTGTTATAAGTCAAAAAGCTTACGATAAAACCGATGGCTGAGAATGGCACTACTATCCAGTTAAGTGAACCAAGGCATGGGAAAAAGGCGATGATTACGGAAATTATGGATATTACCCCCCAGGCAAAACTGATAACTTGCATTATTACCTCAATAAATGGCTTATTTAATGTTACATGAACACTTTGTTAATTCAACATAAAAATACGACAAGCAAATCAAAATTATCAAACAAAAAATTTATTTTTTATTCCATTTCGGAAAGTCATAAATAAAAAAATCATCAAAACTATTAGATTTGCAATGAATATAGAGAACAGATAAATACCACCTCTGTTGTGCCTAGAGGCCTCGGCTATTTCTCCCTTTGAGATATGAATAAAAGCCGAAGTAAGCCCGCACATTATACACTCCCTGTTGTACTTTTCTTTCAACTGACATCTGGGTGTAATTTTATAGATAGTATTTTCAGATAGAATGAAGGGTGTAATTAAAGAAAACAATGTAACAATACTAATAATCAGCCAAATAAGAAGAAATGCTTTCTTATAAATATTATTATACACAAAACTCCTGTATCAATAAAATAAAGTTTTAAGTCTGCAGTAAGTTAGTGATATTCTGAGTCTTTGCAAACATCTTTTAAAGCAGAAATAACGAGCAGAAATAAATATAGTGCCTGAATTTTTTCTTTTATTTCAAATATTCTCCCAAATTGCTATCGAAAATAAGCTTTTTTTTTCGTACATTCCGGTGAAATGGCACTATTACAAAAAAGAGCAAGATTATCATGAGTACAAATTATATTGAATTAGAAGAGAAATACGGAGCTCACAATTATCATTCTTTACCTGTAGTATTAGAACGTGGCGAGGGGGTATACCTCTGGGATATAGAAGGTAAAAGATATTACGATTTTCTTTCAGCATATTCAGCAGTTAATCAGGGACATTGCCATCCCAAGATAATTGAAGCTCTGGTTGAGCAGGCTAAAACCCTGACATTAACCTCAAGAGCATTTTATAATAACCGTTTAGGGGAATACGAAAAGTTTATAACAAACTATTTTGGTTATGATAAAGTTCTTCCAATGAACTCCGGAGCTGAAGCCGACGAGACAGCAATTAAACTTTGCAGAAAATGGGCTTATGAAAAAAAAGGAGTAACGGAGAACAACGCAAAAATAATTGTCTGCGAAGGAAATTTTCATGGGAGAACAATTACCATAATCTCAATGTCCACTGATCCAGACAGTTACAGAGGATTTGGTCCGTATACACCTGGTTTTATAACTGTTCCATATAATGATATTAATTCACTAGAAAGAGCACTTCAGGATCCAGATGTAGCCGGATTTCTAGTCGAGCCGATACAGGGGGAGGCTGGAGTCTTTGTACCGGATGAAGGATATTTAAGAAAGGCATATGATCTTTGCAAAGAAAACAATGTCCTTTTTATTGCAGATGAGGTTCAAACAGGAATAGCAAGAACTGGAAAGATGCTAGCTTGTGATCATGAAAATGTAAGGCCAGATATATTAATTTTAGGTAAAGCACTCTCTGGTGGCACAATGCCTATTTCGGCTGTACTTGCTGATGACGAAATAATGTTATGTATAAAGCCAGGCGAACATGGATCTACATTTGGTGGGAGTCCTCTAGCAGCAAAGGTTGCAATAGCTGCATTAACTGTAGTAAAAGATGAAAGACTAGCAGAAAATGCAGATAAAATGGGGAAAATATTCAGAGATGGACTATGCAGGATTACCTCTAAAATGATTGAACAGGTAAGAGGAAAAGGATTGCTTAATGCAATAATCATAAAGCCAATGAAAGGGAAAGAAGCCTGGGACGTTTGCCTGAAGATGAGAGACAATGGACTACTGGCTAAACCAACTCATGGAAATATAATCCGGTTTGCTCCTCCGCTAGTTATAAATGAAAGACAAATAAAGGAAGCAATAGAAATCATAAAGAATTCTTTAGCAGAGATAGAAAGCTAGAAAAGGTGATAATTATTTAGCCCAAGTTCTAAATTCTAAACAAACTTACTGTTTCTTTATTAATCATAAAAAGCCAGTTAGATATTTGTTTAGAATTTAGGCCAAAGGCCTATTTATATTGCTCGTTTACGAGAAATTTTGCTGTGAAAAAGAAAGTACTTCCGTGCCCTTCCTGGCTTCTGACACCAATTTCACCTCCCATCATATTAATAAATTCTTTACAGATACGTAATCCAAGTCCAGTACCCGAATGAGCTTTTGTATAGGAATTGTTTACTTGAGAAAATGGCTTAAAAAGAAGCTCTAGTTTATCCTTTGGAATACCAATCCCACTATCAACAACTGTAACTAGAATTGTCACATATTTACCATTCATCCTCTCTGAATCAACTTTAATTTGCTCTCCTTCAGATTGTTCCTCGGAAGAAAGCGATATGGAGATATTAATACCTCCTTGAGCTGTAAATTTTATAGAATTACTTAAAAGATTCGAAAAGATCTGTCTAATGCGGACTGGGTCGCCAATTAATATTAGAGGAACGTCATCCTTAATATTTGAGTGAATATAAAGTCCCTTCTCAGCAGCAAGCGGAGTAACAATAGAGACAGCCTCATCGACGACTTCCCTAAGGCTAAAATCGACAAGATCTAGTTCCATTCTACCTGCTTCGATTTTGGAGATATCAAGAATATTATTAATAATATCGAGCAATGATTCGGCCGCAGAACGAGCTTTTGTAACAAAGCCCTTTAGCTCATCCTTATTTTCATAGACTTCCTGCTCGATCAGATCTAGAAATCCAAGCACGCCATTCATAGGAGTCCTTATCTCATGACTCATACTAGCTAAGAACATACTTTT
This sequence comes from Bacteroidota bacterium, assembly GCA_030706145.1. Taxonomy (GTDB): domain Bacteria; phylum Bacteroidota; class Ignavibacteria; order Ignavibacteriales; family SURF-24; genus JAUZPB01. Next base: position 19,163 of record JAUZPB010000044.1, on the reverse strand, counting down.
AGCCTCATTTGCCTGTATAGCATCCTTGGATAGGAGGTGAGCTTTCTCTAACTCACTCTTTAATTTTCCCAAGTTATTCAGATATTCATTTTCAAGAATAACATCTTCAGTAATATCACGCAAAGAGCCGATCAAGTACTTTTCTTTATCTTCTGCAGAACAGAAAACTTTTACATCCAGGCTTACAAAGATTGGACTGCCATCTTTTCTTTTAAGTGAAGATCTAAAATTGTTAACCTGAGCAGATTTTTCTAATATGTCAAAAAGCCTTTGTCTATCAAATTTATCGGAATAAATTTGTTCTTCAAGGTCAGCATTCAAAAGTTCTTCGACAGAAGAATAGCCAAGTATAGAAGCCAAAGCACTATTAGCATTCACAAGCTTGCCAGAAAGTGTAGTCTTAAAGACCCCAACACTCAGGTAATTGAATATAATTTCATATTTATTATCAGATGAACTCATTGTACAATTCTATTAAGAAAAATCTGTTATACAGACCAAGCAAATCTATGCTTGCTTAAAAACAAAAGCTTTAGCAAAAAGACATTTTGACTGATGATCTTTGAGCATTAAGGTTTCCCGAAACTTAATAAAATTTTTCCTAAAAGACATAATCTTTTACATACCCCAATGGTGGGAAAATTTATCTAATAGTCATATATTTCAAAGGTTTAATTAACAGTTTACAGAAAATATTTAGAATAATAATTATGACAGATATTCTTTATTCAGTTGATCTTGCAGTTTTCTATTTCGTTAATCATAGCCTTGCAAATCCGCTATTCGATAAGTTTTTTGTTTTTATTACTGATGTAAATCATTGGTACATAGCTTATGTGATTTTACTTGGTATTTGTTTTAAAAAAGGAGGCAGGCTTGGGAAAATTGCAGCCATTGGTTCCTTAGTATTAATTACATTTTCTGACCAATTAAGTAGCTTTTTTATAAAGCACTGGGTGGCGAGAATACGTCCATGTAATGCTCTAAGTGATGCCAGGCTGTTAATAGAACCTTCGAATTCATTTTCATTTCCATCATCGCATGCAGTCAATAATTTTGCAGTCTTTGTTTATTTTTCCAAAATATATCCTAATTTAAAGTGGATTTTGTTTATTGTAGCATTTTTAGTTTCTTTTTCGAGAATTTACGTAGGAAGACATTATCCATCAGATGTACTAGGAGGAGCAATTATAGGCGCAGCTATTGGTTATATGTTTTCATATGGTGCAATAAAGGTAAATGATTATCTTCAGCAGAGGGCAAAGAACTAGTTTAACAACAGTTATAGGAATACCAAGATGGCTTTAAGGTTATTGTCTGGAAAAGGTCTTAAAGGCACAAGAGAGAAAAATTTCTTAAAACTCCTAATACTTCTATTTTGCACAATACTCCCAGTTTCCTGTTCAGACAAAAACAACACAAACCAAAAGAGTATTACTTTTGAAGTAGTTCTGCCATCGAGTGCAAGGGATTCTGTGGTTTACATTACAGGGAATAAAGAAGAGCTTGGGAATTGGAGTGCAGATAAAATTGCATTACAAAAAACTCCAGAAGGAATATGGAAGCGGACTTTTAGCTTTAAGAGAGGAAGTCATATTGAGTATAAGTTTACAAGAGGCTCATGGGAAACCGAAGCAATAAATTCAGATGGAAGTATACCACAGAACTCAATACTTGAGGTTTCTGAAGATACTGTTGTTACCACTTATATTGGACGTTGGTTAAGTCAAGACTACAATGGAGTAATAGATCTTCCTTATAATGCCTTAGATAACCCAATTCAAATGTACATGTTAAATCCGTTTTGGAAGTTTCATCCTGGAGATGATACCAGTTGGGCAAATCCAAGATATAATGATAAAGACTGGTTTGTTATGAGTACGCTTAGGACGCCTTGGGATGACACATCAGGCATATGGAATGGGATAGGCTGGTTCAGGTTGCACATAAATATAGATACCTCGCTTGTAAATAAGCCCATCTACTTGTTTGCCAGACAATTTGGGGCCTCTGAAATATATCTAAATGGAAAACTTATACGAAGACTTGGCAGAATTGGGAGTCCTCCCAATAAAGAGGTTGGCCATATCCAAAGAGAACCTATTATAATTACTTTTAGCGGAATGCATGATCAAATTTTGGCAGTCAGGTATTCGAACTACCTTACACTTCCACTCAGGAAATTTGGATTCAGTACAGGCTTTAATACCATTTTAAGTGATCCAGAAAAAATCATAAAGATAACTGAAACTTCAGATTACCAGTTAATTGTAACTGAAATGACCTTTGCTGGCATTCCACTAATTTTAGCGCTGCTACACCTGCTATTTTTCATGTTTTATCCTAATGACAAAACGAATCTCTTTTATGGCTTATGTTTGCTTTGTTTTTCACTATCATTTTTTCTTTACTATCAGATATATTTTACTACTTCTCCACAGCAAGTGTTTTTATTTAATAAACTTACCTTAATAGACAACCCTTTCATTGTACTTTTTGGAATGTTGAGTGTTTCAGTTGCATATAGGGACAGTAAAAAATTAAGGATAATAATATTCACTCTTGCTGCAATTTGCCTAGGAATATGGGCACTTATTTGGCCAACGAGGAGCGTGATATATGTATTTTACATATACATAGTTCTTGCAATGCTTGAGTTGTTCAGATTAATATTTTCATCAAAGACAAAAAATGAAGGAAGTCCATGGCTTCTAGCTACAGGTTTTGGAATACTTACTTTTACAATTATATATAATATAGTTCTTAATCTTGGTCTTATTAAACCCTTCATGGGCATAACAATAGATACTGGTTATGGTATGTTAGCACTAATCATATCGCAATCAATAAATTTATCTTTGGGTTTTGCACGAACACATAAAAATTTGGAAAAACAATTAAAGCAGGTTCAGGAACTTTCAAAAAAGGCAATAGAGCAAGAACGACTAAGCAGGCAGCAGGAAATGGAAAATAAACTATTGGAAGCTGACAATGAAAGAAAAACTGATGAGCTTGAAGAAGCAAGACGGGTTCAGCTTTCTATGTTGCCTAAAAACATACCGCTACTGCCTAATATTGAAATAACGGCATTTATGAAGACTGCAACAGAAGTTGGTGGGGACTATTATGATTTTAAGATAACCAAGGATAATGAATTCTTTGCAGCAATAGGTGATGCAACAGGCCATGGGACAAAAGCTGGCACAATGGTTACGATTTCTAAAATCCTCTTTAATGAATTAACAAAAGGAAGTGAATTAGTAGATATACTTCATAGATTTACAGATGCAATAAAACTAATGAACTTGGATAAGCTTTATATGGGGCTGACACTTCTTTATATAAAAGATTATCTTCTTAAGGTTTCCTCTGCAGGAATGCCTCCATTTTTTATATACCATGCTAAAGAAAACTGTATTGAAGAGGTAATTATAAAAGGAATGCCACTAGGAAGTTTTTCTGATTTTCCCTATCAGTTAAAAGAGTTTGAGTTATCCAAAGGTGACATAATTCTGCTTATGTCTGACGGATACATTGAACAGTTTAATGAAAATAAAGAAATGTTAGGAGCCGAGACAGCAAAGAGAATTCTGCTTGAAAATGCAAATAATACGTTAGATATTATTATTAACAGACTGATGGATTCATTAACCTCATGGCAAAAAGATTCAATTCAGCAGGATGATATTACATTTGTTGTTATGAAAATCAAATAATTTGATATAAAATGATCTAATTAGTAGGAAAGGAATTAAAGGTCATATTCTTTAGTATATACTAGAATTATGGGTTTTGCTTTTTAATTATGATGATAACTTAATAAAAAGCAGTAAATACAATAATACTCTACTGTTTTAGAATAATATTTATATTGTGATTTGCCCATATAATTTTAGTAAATGAAATGATATACTTTTCTATTTTTAAGACAAAGCCCACAAGACTATTTTTTATTTTCTTGTTGCTGTTTTCTGATCTAAAAGGGCAATACCCAAACATAAAGGTAAACACTCGTAACAACAGTCCAAACGAAGTCTCCATTGCAATAAATCCTCTAAAGCCACTTAATCTGGCTGCAGGAGCAAATATTGCATCGGTTTACTATTCAGAAGATGGAGGCAAGAGTTGGAAAGACACATCGTTAGTTTCGCCCGAGTATGGTGTTTGGGGCGACCCATCTTTGACCTATGATGCTGCAGGGAATTTATATTTTGCTCATCTATCAAATCCAAAGCAGAACGGATATTGGATAGACCGAATAGTTGTACAAAAGTCGACCGATGGAGGCAAGAGCTTTGACAAGGGAATAGGAATAGGTTATAACCCACCAAGAAAACAGCAAGACAAAGAATGGATTACGGCAGATATTTCTAACTCTCAATATAAAAACAATTTATATTTAAGCTGGACGGAATTTGATAAATATGGAAGTACGGATCCCAAAGACAGTTCTCGAATACTCTTCAGCCGGTCGACAAACGGTGGGAAGGACTGGTCGATGCCACAAACTATAAGTGATACATCTGGAGATTGCCTAGACAGCGACAATACAGTTGAAGGGGCAGTTCCTGCAGTAGGTCCAAGTGGAGAAATTTACATAAGCTGGGCAGGAAAAGGTGGTATTAAGTTTGACAAGTCAACAGATGGAGGAAAAACTTTTGGAAAAGATGTTTATGTAACTTCACAGCCTGGTGGATGGGACTTTCACGTTGCAGGAATTTACCGAGCAAATGGACTCCCAGTAACACTGTGCGATATTAGCAATTCACCACACAGAGGAAATATTTATATAAACTGGTCTGATCAGCGTAATGGACACACTGAAGTATATCTAATCAGGTCCACTGATGGGGGCAACAGTTGGGAAGAAGTCAAGCAGGTAAAATCTATAACAGAAAAGGGTGAGCATTTTTTTCCATGGGCAGCAGTAGATCAGAAAACAGGAACCCTTTGGATTACCTATTATTCCAGAGGTGAAATTTCAGATAGTGCAACTGATCTATACGTTTCAAAATCAACTGATGGAGGCTTAACCTTCAGCAGTTTTAAGGTAAGCCAGAGTTCCTTTACACCAAATCCAAAAGTTTTCTTTGGAGATTATATTAATATTGCGGCAAATAATGGTAAAATATACCCGATATGGATGAGGCTTGATGGCAATGAACTAAGCATCTGGACATCCATAATAGATGAATCAGCAACAAAAGTAGAAGGTGATCTAAAAGGTTTCAATTTTTATAACAGACTCGAACAGAACTTTCCTAATCCATTTAACCCATCTACTTATATCACTTATTCAATTGCCAGATCTGGATTTATTACTTTAAGGATATACAATATCTTAGGGAAGATAGTAACAGAGCTAGTTAATGGGGTTCAAAATGCAGGGAGATATACAATAAGATTTAGCGATAAAAATCTACCAAGTGGAATATATTTTTATAGACTATCATCCGGTGAATTTTCAAGCGTGCAGAAGATGCTGCTTATCAGGTAGAATTTTCTAGCAAGTAAAAAAAATCCCGGTCAAACGAACCGGGATTTTCAATAAATACTATTAGCTTTGAAAAACATTATTAGCTTTGAAGTAGTGCAGGTTCTTCATGGGGAGCAATCAAATCATTCTTTTCAATTCTATTGAAATGATTTCCTAGTTGCAAATTACCATCAATATTAAACTTACCTACAAGTTCCTGAAGATTAACAGTAAGGCGGCTTAGATCTTCGGCAGCCTTTGCAATCTGGTTAATACCATCTGAAGTCTGTTGAGTAACAGTATTAATACCTTCGATATTTTTGCTAATCATTTCAGCAGAAGCAGATTGTTGTTCACTAGCAGAAGCCACTTGGACAACGATATCAGAGACCTTATCGGCACCCATAAGAATCTCACGAAGTGCATGAGCAACCTCTTCAGTTAATTTAATGCCTTCTTTAACGGCATTATTGGAATCTTCCATAGACTTATCGGCTTCTTTAGCTTCATTCTGAATAGCCTTAATTGTATCTGCTATTTCCTTTGTAGCCTTTGTTGTCCTCTCGGCAAGTTTTCTTACCTCATCTGCAACAACAGCAAAGCCACGTCCCTGCTCGCCGGCTCTTGCGGCCTCAATTGCAGCATTAAGTGCAAGAAGATTTGTCTGGTCTGCAATATCATCTATTACCTGAGTAATTTCACCAATCTGATCAGTCTTCTTTACAAGTGAAGTAATTATCACACCGGTTTTTTCAGTCGAGAGTACAATTTTATCAATTCCTTTTTTGGTTTCTTCGACTTTTTGTACACCTTTTTTTGCATTATCACTTGAGCTTTTTGAAGTCTCAGCGGCTATTCCTGCATTTTTATTACTTTCGAGAATTGTCTTTGTCATTTCTTCAACTGAAGCAGCAACTTCGGCAGCCTGTTGTGCTTGTTCCTGAGCTCCTGCTGCCATTTCTTCTGAGCTAGAAGATATTTGCGTAGAGGAGCTTGCAACTGCAGAAGCGCTTTCAGCAACTGCAGATAAAGCTTCATTTAAAGAGTTGGCAACATCGTTAACACTATCTTTGATAAGTTTATAATCACCTTTATAGTCACCCTGGATCTTCTTTGTAAAATCACCACCAGCCATTATTGACAATACTTCAGAAGCTTCTTTAATTGGAGCCAGAAAAACATCAAGGATTGAATTTACACCTTCAATGAGTTTTCCCCAACCTCCAGAATATTTAGAGACGTCGCCTCTTAAATTCAACTGGCCTTGTTTATTTGCCTCAACCAACATATTAGCTTCATTAAGGATCGATTCAATAATATCGACTTCTTTATTGAAAGCATTTGCCAGGTCATCTTTTGAAGAAGCAGGTTTTACTCTGTGCATATTTCCAGCTGCAATCTGTTCTGCAGCATAAATCTTATCAATCTGCGCCTTCTGAAGAGTAATGAAAAGATCAGTAAGCTCACCAATTTCGTCCTGTGAATCATTTTTTATTTTTATATCATAATTACCGACAGCAAATTCCTTAACAATTTCCTTGAGCTTGTTTATAGGCTTTGTGATGGCAGGAGCCAGATAAAATGCATTGAAGCAAAAAACAACTGTGCCGAGTATTGAACCAAGAATGGTAAGCAGTATTGCCGCTGAAGCAGTTCTATCGGCTGAGCTATTTAACTCTTTTCCTTTTGCAGCTAATTCGCTATTAATGCTGTCGAACTTCTTAACTAACTTTTGGCCAACTTCTTCACCTGAGCTTGTAGCGATGTCAGCAGCCATCTCATACATCTGTGTAACAGAGGCACTCATAATTGCATCGGCGACCATTGTCTTATAGTCAATCCATATTTTCTTTACTTCATTAATATTCTTTCGTGTCTCGTCATTTATATCCCCCTTTAGAATTGCTTCTATTGCCTCATCAATGCTTTTTTTATGAAGCTCATAGTCCTTTACATTATCATTAAATTTCGAAGCGAACTCTTTCATTGAAAACTGAAGCATAATAAATTGAGTTTTCTGGAAATGCGAATATATATTTTGAATTTGTGATTGGGGGGCTATATAGTCTTTGAAGATTCGATCTTTTGTTGATGACATTTTAGTTAATTGTGTATAGCCCACAACAACAATTAAGGTTGAAATAAAAGCAAGGATGAAGAAACCGCCTTGAATTTTCCTCACAAACTTTAAGTTTTTTAGCCAGACCATTACTCATACTCCAGTATAGCTTGATATAGAAGATTTATCTTTAAATAAAATGAAATCCTTGCTTGATGAAAGCAGGGATTCAATCATTTTCTTTGTGAAATTTTGAATTCAAAGAGAACTAATTAATTTTTTAATTTAAAAGTAATTGCAAGTGAAAGTTTTACTTTCACAGGGACACCCTTATTTTTTCCAGGAGTATAGCGAATAGATTTAACAGCCTTTACTGCTTCTTCTTCACAACCGCCACCGATTCCCTTAATTACTTTTACATTGTCAACACCGCCATTTTCATTTACGAAAATCAAAAGATATACTTTCCCTTCGAGTCCTGCACTTTTGGCAACACTTGGATATGATATTTTTTTGTAAATGGCAGGCAATCCACCAACTGGTTCAGGCATCGATTCAGCAAACGCAAGATAAGGATCCTCCTGTAGAACACCTAATTCTTTATTTGAAGGAACAATATTTAAGTTTTTTGAATATAAGAGATAAGAATTTCCCAAGAGAAGAAATAAAACTACGAGAAATGTTTTAAAATGCGACATAGTAAAATGGCTCCGAAACTGATTTGTAGTTAAAATAATTATCGGATTATTTTTTGATAAGTTAATATCCTGAAGAAAATAATTTCACAAATAGTTATTTAACCAAAGATTAATGAATAGAAATAAAATATTTTAATATTGTAATATTGCGAGAGACAAAATATTTATATTTAATTAATTCACGCAAAAAAAATCAAAAGAGCACATCATTATACACTTAATTTTCCGATAATGGAATAGTAAAGTGGAAAGTAGTACCTTTATTTTTTTCACTAATTAAAGAAAGCTTGCCCCCATTACGTTCAACAAATTCCTTGCATATTATTAGACCGAGTCCTGTCCCCTTTTCTTTCGCGGTTCCAAGAGTGGAACTATTTGATTCAATTTTAAATAATTTTTCCTGAATAGTTTTCTCTATTCCAACGCCATTATCACAAACTGAAATCTCGACAAAATTGTTTATAATTCTGGAACTAATCTTAATGAATCCACCAGGGTGAGTAAATTTAATAGCATTAGAGAGTAAGTTCTGAAATACAGAACCGACCATAGCTTCATCTGCATAGACAAGAACTTCCTCCTTAAGCGCATTGATCAGGTCAATATTCTTTTTAACTGAATTACCTAAAAGAAGAGAAATGTTGTAACACAATAACTCATTTAGCTTGAAAATGTTTGGGCGAAATTCAATTTTCCCGGTTTGAATTCTTGACCATTGCAGCAGGTCCTCGAGCAAATGATAAACATTTTTAGTTGAGTTATGCAGACTTTGGACGAAATTTCTAACCTCGAGCTGAGATAAATGTTCTAAGTCATTAAGAAGAAAGTCAGTAATACCAATCAGTGCGTTAAAAGGGCTACGCAAGTCATGCGAAATAATTGAAAAATATTTATCCTTACTTTTATTCATTTCTCTTAACTTTGACTCAGAATCGGCCAATTTCCTATTTAGCACTTCCAGTTCAGAGGCATAGCTTTTCAATGCAGTTTCGTTATTTTTTCTTTCAGTTACATTTCTGAATATTAAAAGGAGTGAAGGATTGGATCCATCAAGATCCAGATAAGAACTGGAAACTTCAAACCATGCATTTTCACCATTCCAGAGTACAAACTCTCTTTCATAATGAGGTTCAACCTCTCTGTTCTGAAATCTTTCCTTGTATTTATTCATTGTTTCCGGAATTGCAATTTCCTTATAGATAAGTGCAAATAATTTTCCCTCAATTTCATCTTTTGATTTGCCCATCATTTTGCAATAAGCATTGTTAGCCTTAATAACAATACCATCTTTATCAGTTATGCGCATTCCATCAATTGAATTTTCCCAAACAAGGCCAAGCTGAAACTGAGATTTTTGCAGAGCTTCTTCGGCAGCTAGCCTTTCTTGCAATTCAGTTATTAAAAGAGAACGTGATTTCTTAAGTAATTCAGTACGAGCCTCTACTTTTTCCTCCAAGAGAATGTTTCTTTTCTTCATTGCCCTATAGTTGAGCAGGACAAGTGTTAAAAGAATGACTACCAGGCAAGCAATAAACCACCATTGCTTCCAAAAAGGTGGAGCAATATATAGTTTTATTATAATTGTCTTCTCTGAAGAAATTCCAAAGTTGTTAGTAGCTTTAAGCTTAAAAGTGTAGTTCCCTTCGGGAAGCGAGACATACTGAATTGAATTTCTTTTAGTGAAATGCCATGAATGATCAATACCTTCCAGGATATAACTATAAACTACCTCAGAAGGAGAAGTAAAAGACAGTGCAACAAAATCGATTTTAATATTATTATCAAAAAATTTCAGTTTATATTGGTCTTGTAATGGGGCTTCCTTACCAGAAATCTCGACCCCTAAGATATGGATAAGCGGAGAGACATGGTTTGAGCTTTCAAAGGATTTATTAAATCTTGTAACTCCCTTTGCCGTACCAAACCAAAGATTACCTTGTGAGTCTTTTAATACAGCAGACTGGTTCATTTGATTAGTGATAAGTCCGTCATGGCATGAGAAGTATATTATATCCTTGCCATTATATACATTTATGCCATTACTTGTACCGATCCAATAATTATTATTATCATCCTGAGTAATGAAATTTACAATGTTACTAGCCAAACCATTTTTTGTAATAAGATTACTGAACTTACCATTAGAATATCTGCTAAGTCCACCTCCATCTGTTCCGAACCATAGGTCACCTTTTCTGTCCTCATAAATTGAAGTAATGCTATTTGAAGCAAGACCATTTTGGGTTGAAAAGACTTCAATTTTGTTTCCACTTAACTTATTAATTCCCCCACCATCAGTAGCTAACCATATATTGCCCTTTCTATCTTCAAAAATGTCCCATATAATATTACTTGAAAGCCCATCTTTAATGCTGTAATTAGTAAATTTCCCTTTTGAGAATTTTGACAGACCTCTAAAGGTTCCAAACCACATATTGCCATTATGATCCTCCAGGATTGAGTAAACATACTTATCAGCAAGCCCCTCCTTTACTCCATAATTAGTAAATTTACCATTAAAGAATTTACTAACCCCACTTCTACTGCCGATCCAAATATTACCTTTCCTATCTACATATAGTTTATATATATAATTATTTGGAAGTCCATGCTGTTTAGTATATGTAACAAACTTTCCATTATCATATTTACTTATTCCATCACCATAGCTACCAAACCAAATATTTTTCTTTAAATCCTCTACAATTGAATAAATGTTATTACCAGATAAACCTGACTGCCTGGTATAAGAAGTAAATCTATCAGCATCCGAAGGCAGCATTTGTACACCTTCACCAGCAGTACAAAACCAAAGATTTTTTTCACGGTCCTCAAAGACTGCTAAAACGCTATTATCAGCAAAACCGTTTGCAGTAGTAAATCTTGTAAACTTACCAGATGAATACTTAAAAACGCCCAATTCATTGGAGCCAAACCACAGGTTATGTTTATTATCTTCAGTGGAAGTCCAGAGAGTTGGGAATTTCAGGTGATCAATTTCCTGGAAATTAAAAAATTTTCCGTTATGATATTTAATTATACCAGACTGCGAGGAAAACCACAGATCCCCATTTTTATCCTCAAGTGTATTCCAGATAAAGTCGCTTATTATGCCATCTTTTACGCCATAGTGAAAGAATGTACCATTTTGGTATTTAAGAATTCCATAATCAAATGTTGAGAACCAGAGGTTACCTTTTGAGTCGGGGAAAATATGGTTAACTCTTATGTTATAATTTCCATTTATTTGTTTGTAAGTAACAAATTTATTCTCAGTTGTCAGCTTACAAATACCTGTACCAGAAGAGCCAAGCCAGATATTTCCAGATTTATCTTCAGCAATTGCTCTTATTCTACGGTCAATTAATTGTTTTTCAAGAGAATAGTTTATAAAGCGGTGACCATCAAATTTGCTTACACCTGCACTTGTGCCAATCCAGATATTTCCTTTTGAGTCCAGATAAAGAGTATAGATATGATTACTAATAAGCCCCTGGTCAGTCGAATAATTCTTAAAGCTGGTACCATCAAATTTGCTAATGCCATAATTTGTACCGAACCATATAAAACCCATTTTATCCTGAACAACCGAGGAGACATAAGGATTGGGCAGACCATCATTAACTGAATAGTTTTTTAAGGGTAAGACTTGCGAAAAGCAAAGACTACTCCATAAAATGAGAAATATCATTTTATAGGTTATTTGTCTGGGCATCTAAGACTCTAAGTTTTATTCGGGTTGGTTATCGAATTTATCATCTTCCAGGAGATGATAAAAAGTAACTGTAAAGATAGTTCCTATACCCTTTTCACTTTTTACCGAAATATTTGCATGATTTAATCTTAGGTATTCTTTTGTAATAGCCAGACCGAGACCATTTCCATCGTATCTTCTGTTGTAACCAATATCCTCTTGTGAAAATGGTTTAAACAAATTATCCATATATTCTTTTGATATGCCAATCCCAGTATCTTCAACATCCACACTAATAGAATCATCATTGCCATAAACGGTAATAGTTACTTTGCCCTTACTTGTAAATTTAAAGGCATTATCTATCAGATGCTGAAATGATTGAATAACAGTATATGAATCGCCATATATAACCGGAAGGTCAATCTTTAGTGAAAAAACAATTTCAATATTCTTTTCCTGAGCTAAGGATCTATAATCATTAAGGAGAAGTTCAATGATACTCCTCAAATTCAATTTAGTGGCAGATGTATAGTAATTTCCAATTTGAATACTTGACATTGCAAGTATATCCTCAATGGTCCTCTGTAATCTCAAAGACGACCTGTTCACAGAATCAAAATAGAGCGCAAGGTCAGTAATTCCCTTATTGATTAACTCCTCCTCCATCAAAGACATAAAACCCAAAATTGAATTTAGCGGAGTTCTAATTTCATGCGACATTTGATTAAGGAAAGCAGTCTTAAGTTTATCAGATTCTTCTGCTTTATCCAAAGCCCTTCTAAGGAGGTCCTCATTTTGTTTTTTTTCAGTAATATCTCTTTGAATTGAAATAAAGCCAGAGATTTTGTTATCAATATCGAATATAGGGGAGGCACTTTGCTGAATAGTTACGAAATTCTCTGATTTTGTTCTATTAACAATTTCATAATTATTCGATTTACCAGATAAGATTTCATGCCAGAATTGCGAATAAAACTCACATGACATAAAACCACTTTTAATTATAGCAGGAGTAGCCCCTATAACTTCTTGTCTAGAGAAGCCATAAAATTCCATAAACATTGGATTTGCATAATTGATAATTCCTTTGATATCAGTCATAAATATAACTTCACCAGAATGCTGAATTGCAAATTCAAGTTTGGACTTTTCCTCTAACCTTCTTCTTATTTTTTCAGGAATATCCCTAAATGTTATAATAACGCCAGAGAAATTGTTGCTTTCATCAAGAAGCTTACCGAAATTAAATTCAATTTGTTTAACATTTCCAGACCTGTCGGTAAGTATTCCATATTCAGCCTTGACTAGGGCCGGATTAGCTATTGAAAGGTTCAAGATAAGCTCTTTACTGGTCAGATCATTTCCAGAGAGGAGAAAAACGACTTTCAGATCCTTTCCTAAAGACTCCTTTTGCGAGAAGCCGGTCATTTCTTCTGCAGCAGGATTAACAAAAAGGATACAGCCTTCCGTATCTGTAATAATTAAAGCATCGCTTATGCCTTTTAATACAGAAACGGTCCCGTTACTAAAATTCAAAATTGGCCCCTCATTTATCGCTTTTTTTTCAGAGTAATTTCCGATTCAAATAAACATATTTTATCTTTATGTATTATCGGATAAAGGTCGCAAATATTGAGGGAAAATTTGACAAAATACTATACTTAAAGCTGCAGATATGCAAAAAAAAAGCTGCTTTTGGGAAAAACAAAAGCAGCTTTTAATATAATATTTCTTTATCACTGGATTTTCTTAGTTACTTCAATTTCCAACTGCTCCATTCTATAGCGAAGCTTAGAACGTGAAAGCCCAAGGATCTTGGCAGCTTTTACTTGATTACCTTTTGTAATATCAAGAGTCTTTAAGATGAGAGTTTTTAATACAAGGTCAATCCCAACACCTTTAGAAGGAATTCTTAAGAGAAATTTATCCTCATCGGTCACATTATTATTATTGCTTTTAGCTGTATTAAGGAAGCTAAAATGTTGCTCTTTAATTTCATCTCCCTCAAGCATCAGGACAGCTCTTTCAATAGTATTTCTAAGTTCGCGTACATTACCTTTCCAATACTGGCGTTCTAAGAAAGCAAGTGCATCTTTATCAATACCTTTTATTCTATGGTTAAATTTGAGTTCAAATTCCTTAAGGAAGCTATAAGCTAAAAGAGCAATATCTTCCTTTCTTTCGCGTAGTGGAGGAATAACAACTTTTGCAACATTGAGCCTGTAATAAAGGTCCTCTCTAAAATTACCCTTCTGAACCTCGTTCTCTAGATTCCGATTAGTTGCAGCTAAAACCCTCACATTGACTGAAATTTCCTTTTCACCACCAAGTCTATAGAAAGTCCTTTCCTGAAGGACTCTAAGTAGTTTAACCTGAAGATCCAGAGAAAGCTCGCCAATTTCGTCAAGAAGAATTGTCCCACCGTCTGCCAGTTCAAACTTCCCTAATTTAGTTTTTTGGGCAGCTCCTGTAAAAGCACCTTTTTCGTGCCCAAAGAGCTCACTTTCAGCAAGTTCCTTCGGAATAGCAGCGCAGTTTATTGTAATAAAGGCAGCATTTTTACGTGGACTTTGCTGATGAATATATTTAGCAAAAACTTCTTTACCAGTACCGCTTTCGCCTTCAAGAAGAATTGTAGTATTATCGCTTTTCCCCAATTTTTCCACTTGTGCTAGAACTCTAAGGATTGCTTTGCTTCTGCCAAAATATTCGCGTGAAATTTCATCTTCTTTCATAATTGACTGAAGCTTTTCGACTTCATTTTTCAGTTTCAGATGTTCAGTGCATTTAGCTAGTACCAACTGAAGTTGTTCCATGTCAATTGGTTTCAGAAGAAAGTCAAAGGCACCAGATTTCATAGCAGTAACAGCAATTTTCACGTCAGAATATCCGGTAATCATTACGACCGGGATGTGGAAATAATCTTTTTGAAGTATTTTAAGAAGATCCAATCCATTATGGCTAGTTAAATAAATATCTAATAAAATTACATCTGGCTGAAATTCATTTACCTTTTCAAATACCCTATCGCCCTCCATACAAGTTTCAACCTGATAGCCCATTTTGACGAGTATTTTTTTCAGAGATAGACAAATTAAATTGTCATCATCAACTATTAGAACATTTAGCATCATTCTGTTACACCATTATTGTTTGGATTAAATCTTACAAAGAAGCGGGTCCCTTTATTCAACTGAGACTCAAAGGTCATTGAAGCATTAAACCCATCAAGAATCATTTTGCAGACACTAAGGCCAAGGCCAGTACCGTGCTTTTTATTTGTATAAAAATCGTTAAAAATTTTCTCTTTATTCTCCTCACTTATTCCCTTACCAGTATCTTCAACCTCAAGAGTAATCAATTGATTACCATCTAGTTTTTCAGAATAAGTCTTAATATAGACAGTGCCGTTTTTTTCGATTGCTTCAAACGCATTAGTCATTAAATTTAGCACCACCTGCAGCATCTGATTTTTGTTAAAATAAACAGATGGAATAGTGTAGTCGAGACTGTCGATAACAGAAATATTCAACACTTTAGCTCTGGTGCTCATAATTTCAATGGCCAGAACAGTTACGTCATTTAACGATTGGGGGACACAATCATTTATAGAGCTCCTGGAAAAATCCAGTGTTGTTTCAATCAGATTCTGAATTCTTTTTGCTGCCTCAATACAGGAATTTATTGATTCCCTAACCTCATCATTTATTTCAGACATTTTAACAAATTCAAGATTCAGCTTTATGGCCGAAAGAGGATTTCTGATTTCATGAGCTAAACTGGCTGCTAACTTACCGAGAATCTGAAGCTTATTATCCTGTACTTTATTGTGCATTCCTAATCCACCATAATAAGTTAAATCCCTGACTTTTCATATAGAGCTTTTTAGCAAATTGGTTAATATTAAACACTTTTTCTAATTTCGGTTCTAATTTTAGAGAAATTATTCTAAACATGCAACTCACTTATTTGTTTTCATAATAAAATATGTGCTGATTTTATGATTTATGTCACATAAAATGCTTATTTTTAGCCACTTTTGAATACAGGGAATAATAATTGCCCATTTTTGATATGATTATCAGAGGATAAGTAAGTAAGTTTAGGCCAAATCAGCTAGTAGCAGATCAAGAGAAAGTATACAAGAATGATAGTAAAAGCGTAAGGAGAAATGGGGAGAAAAAGAAAATTTCCCAAATAAAGAGCAGTTTACAAAAGGAATGCTCTTTATTTGAGGAAGAACTTTCTTTATTTAAGCTTAATTTGCTTAAGAATTGCATCAGCTGTAGCAGAGACTACCTGATCAGTATTATAGAAATTATCTTTAATTCTCTGCTGAATTACTGATAAATCCTTTGTCTTTTCATTATTAGATTGCAAGACTTTTGCCTCATTGGAAATTTCTAATTTATCTTGTTTTTTCTCAACCTCAGCTGGCGGTGTTTGCACCTTTTTAATATCCTGCAAAGGAATATAGCTATGATTTCCAATCCCTTTAATTTCCAACTTTTTCACCTGTTATAATTTGCCAATTTTTTTTTATTTTGAATGTTCTTTAATTCAACTTGAATTAAAGTTTGTTCTCTTTTCATTTCATTAATTATATTATCGAACCTTTCGTAAATTTGTTTAGTCAAAATATTTAATGGCTCTTCATGGCTCTTAAGAGTTGGAAGATCGAATTGGGATTTGAGATCCTGTTTTAAGGCCGTTATTTTTGAAAGGTTCTGGTTCAACTCTGTCAGAACCGGGTCAAAATTCTCAGCATTAAGTTGTAGTAGAGCCTCTGAAATCTGCTCTAATATCATTTTTATTTCTTTAATTTTCAATTCCAAATTGTTCATGAGCTAAAGAACCCTGATGATGAGAAATAGCTTTGAGTACTATAGAGAGAGGCAAGTTGTACCTGCATCTCCTGATAGCGATTTCGTAAATTTTCTGCACTCTTATCAATACGGTTTTGTGCAGCCGTAATCTGGTCATTAATTCTTGTAATATTTCTATCGAAAGAAGATTTTGTGCTAGTAAGATACCCAGCAGAACCAGTATAAGGGTTAATTGCATTATACAAAGAGTTTGCGATACCATTGTCAGAATTAAAAATAGACTCAACCTGGGAAGCTTTGTTTGTCAGGACATCATCCAAAGTTGAAGAATTTGAAATAGTAAGTCCATTATATGTATCGAAAGTTATACCTATATCACCTAATTTATTGAGGCTGCTACTTGGGAGACCAGAGACAACCTGATAAGGTATTGATCTAAGAATTGACATTAAAGAAGTGGAATTAGAGTCACTAATAAGAGTTCCACGAACTCCATCTTTTGAACCAGTATTAGATTTAATAAAGGAGTAAAGGTCATTAAACTTTGTAATGAAATCCTGGATTTTAGTTTTTACAGTTGTAATATCATTACTTGCAGTAATATTGACCGTAGCATCAGATGACTGCATAACTGATTTAAGGTTAAAAGTAACACCTGTTGCAAGGTCATTTATTGCATTAGAATTTCTTTGTACATCAACTCCATTAAAATTAAGCTTAGCGTTAAGCAAGTTATTTGTCAGTGAAGTATCTGCATAAACGAACCCAGAAATATTGTTAGTTTGATCAGAGGCAGTTCTTGTTGTCCCCAGATTCAGACCTAATGCAGAGAGGGCCTGCCCACCGGAATCATCGGAAAGCTGTGTAATCCTGTAATCCAGTCCGGTTTGATCGGATGTAAGAGAAAACTGACTACTTCCAGTCAATGGAGAAAAAACAGAAGCAGTAACCAGACTAGAGGCAGCTTTTTCCTTTGTTACACCAATATTTAAGTCACTGACAAGATCAGTACCACTTACATGTGAAATAGAAATATAATTCGAAGGGTCACTTACAGTAAGCTGAAGTTTATAATTTGCAGAATTTTGAGGGTCAACAACCTTTTCGGCAATAACTCCAGATACATTAGAATTAATCTGGGAAGCCATCTCATCCATTAGATCAGAATATGTTCCGCCGCCATTTACGCTAATAGTAGTTTCAGTTCCGTTAAGGTTTATCTTAAAACTGCTAGCCCCACCAGCATAAGCATCTGTAGAAGCCTTGGAGGAAGAAGTAACTATTGCTTTATCGGTATTCATGGCATCCCTTATTTTCTCCATGACGGTCTGATTTGTTTCAGAAGAAGAAAGGTCCACCTGAACCGTACTAGTATACTCACCACCTGTGCCATCGCCGGCTTTAATAGTAAAGGTATGAGTGCCAGCAAGATCCGCTCTAGAAGTAGAGGAAGTAAGTGCTTGAGACAGAGCTATATCGCTTTTAGCAAGCTGATTAATACGAAGAGAATACGCACTTGAAGAAGCGGTATTTGAAACTGTTGCCGTAGCAAAACTAGAGTTTGAGCTGGAAGCTACTTTAGCAGAAAAAGAAGAGCTTGAGCCAGTAGCTTTCAGATTAGATAAAAGAGTCTTTAAGGACAGAATTTTTGAGCTTAAAGTCGTATAACTAGTTGAAAGTTTCTGATATTTTGTTTGTTGAGTAGTTAAGGGTGTAATGATCTTATCCTGCTCGCTAGTCCTATAAGACTCAACATAATCACTAATAGTAGAGGTAGATAAAATATCAGCCATTATAGATTATTCCTTATTTTTTGAAAATCCCTAACCAAGTTTCTCTTAATTCAGTAAGGATCTTATATACAATGTCATAATTTTTCTGACGCATCTGTTCCTGGCAAAACTGATATAATTTTAACAAACCGATCGAAATCTCACGTGCCTCATCAAGATCGAACCTTAAAGAGTTTATTAATTCCTGAATTGCTTTATTTGTTTTTTCAAGGTTATGTTTCTGACAATTAACAATAGCAAAATCATATATTTTTATTAATAGCTGCTGAGGAGTTGCCTCCATAATTTCTTTGACAAGATACTGATTAACTTGGTTCCCTCTGTTAAAAGTATAAGCCGTGTTGTACATTTTTTCCTCATTTATAAAAATTTATTTTCAAAGTTTCTCCCGGTTTTTAGGCCGGGAGAAACGAGAGATCATTACGAATTAAAAAACACTAATTAAAGAGAACTACTATCTAAAGAGCTGAAGAATGTTCTGCGGAGCAGAATTCAACTGAGAGAGCATCGCAGTTGCTGCCTGAGCACCTATAGTACCTTTGGTTGCATTCAGCTGTTCCATTGCCATATCTGCATCAAAAAGTCTTGATACAGATGCCTTTGAATTTGCAATT
>JAUZPB010000043.1 GCA_030706145.1 Bacteroidota bacterium | reverse complement strand
GCTGAGTGGCATCACCACTACTATTATGTCCATTGGTCATTGCAGGAATCTTATTAGACAAAACAGAGAGAGCAGAAGCTACAGAAATTGTACGTATAAAGTTTCTTCTTTGCATGATTAAGATTTTTCTCTAGCAATATTCTAAAAAATTATTTTGTTTTAGATTTCTTTAATTACTTCTTCATCCCAAAGGAGATGTTCAAAGCTTTCACGGCCTCTTGCGGTATAGAATTTATCTCCATCGACTATTATTTCTGGCGGACGGCGCCTACCATTATAATTAGAAGCCATAACCATTCCATAAGCACCTGTTGACATAACGGCAAGTTTTTGGCCTGCCTGACACTGCTGAATCTCCCTGTTTTTAGCAATAAAGTCGCTGCTTTCGCAGACAGGGCCAACAATGTCAGCTTTGATAGTTTCTCTTTCACTATTGATTACCACGGGTTGAACATGGTGATAAGCGCTATAAAGACTTGGCCTAATAAGTTCAGTCATTGCGGCATCTGTCACATAAAACATTTTGTTTCTGTTCTTTTTCGTATAGAGTAATTCGGCAACCAAAATTCCGCCATTAGCTGTAAGGTATCTGCCAGGTTCAAACATTATCTCACAATTCAACTGTTTAATGATTGGTTTAATAGCTGTAGCTAATTCCTGAGGAGTAAAGACCTTTTCATCTTTATATCTTACGCCTATACCACCACCAATGTCGAAATGAGCCAAAGGAATGCCAAATGATTTAATTCTAGTATAAAGCTCGGCCATTTTTTCAATAGCCTCCACAAAAGGAGCTGTTGTTGTTATTTGTGATCCAATGTGCATATCCAGGCCTGTAAGAGCTATATTCTTAAGATCCGAACCAATCTTATAGATCTCCTCTGCATTTGAAGCATCAATACCGAACTTGTTTTCTGCTAATCCGGTTGAAATATATGGATGTGTCTTAGCATCAACATTTGGATTTACTCTAAAGGCTACTCTTGCAATTTTATCTAGCTGGCCAGCGACATCGTTGATAATTTTTAATTCCTCTAAAGACTCAGCCTTAATTAGTTTAATATTATATTCAAGAGCTAGTTTTATCTCCTCTTTTGTTTTACCTACTCCAGACATAATAATTTTTGAAGGATCTGTTCCAATCTTCTTTGCTCTATAGAGTTCGCCAGCTGAATTTACATCTAAACCACTGCCCAAGTCTGAGAATATTTTCATAACATTCAGGTTAAAATTCGATTTTACTGCAAAGAAAATTGAGTGACTAACATCATTGAAGGCTTCATCAAATTCTTTGAAACGTTCGGTAAAATACTGTTTACTGTATATATATGAAGGGGTACCTACAGTAGAAATAATCTCCTCAACAGATTTATGTTCACAAAACAACTTATTGTTAAGGTAATGAAACGGGCCTGGTTCAAATAATTGCATTTTTCCTCGAAAAAAAATAAAAAGACTAAAAATATTAGGATCTAAAATAAAGAAATTTATTTAAATAACTCACCTTTTAATTGGATCGACTTTTCTAAGAAAATTTCTTCCAATTTTCATACAAATGCTGAAATTAGGGGATATGAATACCATCAAGATCTAGGCATATTTTTAAAGAGTCTAAAAGAGCAGGATAAGGATCTTAATCTTCAGGTACCATGGTCAAAATGGTTTGAAGAAAAAGCCGGAAGAGAAGTTAGTCCTATTACTATTGGGGAATCAATGCTTCAGGTAGCACTGCATAGTCAATATCATCGCGGGCAGATAAATAGCCGTTTAAGAGAGCTTTCAGGTGAACCACCCGTAGTAGATTTCATTGCCTGGATATGGTTAGGAAAGCCAGTAGCGAAATGGATAGAAGAATAAAAGCTAATCTTTCAATTTAGCAAAAAAAATAAGGGTTGTAAACCTTTGATTTACACCCCTTATCGAATAAAGCTTAATTATTCTTATATAGCTTATTTATTCTTCAGACTTTTAATAATGTCATACTCCATACTCTCCTCAGAGAAAAAAGGTTCACCATAGTCTTTACTAATCTTAAACCCATAGACCAGAGCTCTGGATTCGACATATTTGATAAAATTTGGTTGACTAATAAAGGTTTCTGGTTCGATGCTCTTGGGATTATAAAACTGGGAGGAATAAGCACTTACAGCCTTCATTTTGTCGGCAAATGATTCACTTATATCTATGATGAATGAAGGTTCAAAGGTATATGTCTGCATATAATAATAAAGTTTCTTAGGTCTAAAGGCATCCTGTTTTCTTTCTTTTTCAAATGTTTTTATCTTTTCCAGGCCACTGGAAAACATAGCCTTTTTGACAATATGGCTTACCTGGATATGGTCAGGGTGCCTATCATTGCAGTAAGGGGCAAAAATGAATTTAGGCTTATATTTTCTGATGCACATAATAACTTTAGTAATATTTTCCTTATTTATCTCAATATCCCCATCAGGTATACCGAGGTTCTCACGAATAGCAGCCTTCAAAATAATTGCGGCTTGAAAAGCCTCTTTCTGGCGGACTTCAGCAGAGCCACGAGTGCCCAACTCACCGCGTGTGAAATCGATTATTCCTACTTTCAGATCATGTTTGGCAAGTTTGGCAATAGTACCTCCCATAGCCAGTTCGGCATCATCAGGATGCGCAGCAAAGACAAGTGCATCTAAGTTCATAGGCTTATTTTTCTCTTTGTTTGTGATTGATGAACATAATAAAAAATTTTATTTAAGTCATTAATCTTTAAAGAAAATCATGAGAGATTTTTCAAAAATAATCGTTAAATTTGACCACACTTATAATATGTGTGTTACACCATAATTTAGTAACTGTTTCTTTCCTTTGTATTTAGTTATATTAACGGACAAATTAGAAGCAGTTTAGAACATTTAAATTAAAATAGAGTCTATGTATAAAATAAAACATGCAGAATTCCTTGCCCCGAATATCAAAAAGTTTATAATAGAGGCTCCAAAGATAGCACAGAAAAGAAGAGCCGGACAGTTTGTAATAATTAGGGTAAAGGATGGTGGAGAAAGAATTCCGCTAACAATAGCCGACTCAAGCCTGGAGGATAATACAATAACGATAATCGTGCAGGGGGTAGGCAAAACCACAAAAGAGCTCAATTCTTTGAGCAGTGGTGATTTTATTCAAGATGTAGTAGGACCACTTGGCAAGCCCTCGCATATTGAACATTTTGGGACTGCTGTAAGTATAGGAGGTGGAGTAGGAACAGCTATTGCATATCCTATTGCAGTTGCACTTAAGCAAGCTGGGAATCATACTATTAGTATTGTTGGCGGCCGGTCAAAAGAATTTGTCATTTTAGAAGATGAGCTAAAAAAGGTCTGTGATGAAGTATATCCAACAACAGATGATGGAAGTTATGGATTTCATGGATTTGTTACGCAAAAGCTAAAAGAACTAATTGATTCCGGTACAAAAGTAGATTTTGTTCTAGCAATTGGTCCCATTCCAATGATGAAAGCAGTTGCAGAGACTACAAGGCCATATGGAATAAAAACTGTTGTCAGCTTAAATCCAATAATGGTAGATGGGACTGGGATGTGTGGTGGATGCCGTGCGACAGTTGATAATAAGACAGTCTTTGTTTGTGTTGATGGGCCGGAGTTTGATGCACACAAAGTAGATTTCAGTCTATTAGAACAGAGGAACCGGACTTATAGAACTGATGAACAGCTTGCACTAGAGAAACATGAATGCAGGATGAACAATTTACATTAAGAATGCCGAGTCAGGATTTTCCAAAGGAGAGAGTCTTTTGTAGGGAATCTGATTCTCAAATGGAGCTTTAAATGGAAGAAATGTCAAAAAAAGATAGAATGAAAATACCGCGTCAAAAGATGCCTGAACAGGACAGCTTTGAAAGGTCCTCAAATTTTGACGAAGTTAATCTTGGCTTTACAGAAGAGCTAGCAAGGATGGAAGCATTAAGATGCATACAGTGTCCTAAACCTTCCTGTACCACCGGGTGTCCTGTTGGAGTAAAGATAAGAGATTTTATTGAGCTTGTTAGCAAGGGGGATTATCTTGCAGCGGCAGCAAAGATAAAAGAAGATAATGCGCTACCTGCTGTTTGCGGGCGTGTTTGTCCACAGGAAGAGCAGTGCGAATCAGTTTGCATACTTGGAAAGAAAGGTGAGTCTGTTGGAATTGGCAGGTTAGAGAGATTTGTAGCAGATTATGAGAGAAACACCTCTGGAATAAGGACACCAGAAGTAAAAGCAAAGACTGGGAAAAAGGTTGCAATAGTAGGAAGCGGACCTGCAGGACTTAGTTGTGCAGGTGATTTAATTCAGATGGGGCACGATGTAACGGTATTTGAAGCGCTTCACGAAATAGGTGGTGTACTAGTCTATGGAATTCCGCAGTTTCGTCTTCCGAAGGAAATTGTAAAAGCAGAAGTCGAAGCTTTGACAAAGCTTGGAGTTGATTTTCAGACCAATTCAATCATTGGTTTTACAGACACTGTTGATGAACTATTCTCAAACGGTTATGATGCCGTTTTCATTGCAGTTGGAGCCGGACTTCCCTATTTCCTTAATATTCCCGGAGAAAACTTAAATGGTGTCTATTCATCAAATGAATTCCTGACAAGGGTAAACCTGATGAAGGCCTATAAATTCCCCGAATATGATACTCCAGTATTTAACTGTAAAGACAAGAATGTTGCTGTTTTTGGCGGTGGAAACACGGCGATGGATGCTGTAAGGACTGCAAAAAGATTAGGAGCAAAGAAAGCCTACATTATTTACAGAAGAAGTGAAGTTGAATTGCCGGCAAGAAAGGAAGAAGTTCACCATGCAAAGCAGGAAGGTGTAGAATTCTTAGTATTAGAAAACCCTATTGAATTTATAGGTGAAAATGGCTGGTTAAAGCAGGTAAAGCTGCAGAAGATGGAACTCGGCGAGCCAGATGCCTCCGGAAGAAGAAGACCAGTTGCAGTCGAGGGCTCAGAGCACCTTATGGATATCGACATGGCAGTAGTTGCAATTGGAAATGGAAGTAATCCAATAATTCAGAAAACTACTCCTGATATTGAATATAATAAGCGTGGTAACATTGTAGCAGATGATATAACGATGAAGACATCAAAAAAAGGTGTCTTTGCCGGTGGAGATATTGTAACAGGTGGAGCGACTGTAATTCTTGCAATGGGAGCAGGACGAAAAGCAGCTAAAGCAATTGATAGTTACCTGAGCAATAAAGAAATATGGTAATTCCATAAAAATTTAGTAGCTGCTGAAACTATTTTTTCGGCAGCTATTTTTATTTTGTAAAAGCATATCAAATATTTGCATACCAACAAAACTGATCAAATTTTAAGGGAAATAGTATGATTTTAAGCAGCACTGAAAACACATTGGAGAAATATAGTTCTTTATCTCCCCTTTTTAGCGAAGCCTTTGAGTTTTTGCTTTCCTCAGACTTTCCCAATTTTGAAGACGGGACAATAAAGATCAATGGGGATAAGCTATACTGCACAATATCGAGACAAAAAGGTAAAAAGAAGGAAGATGCGAAACTAGAATTTCATCGGAATTATATTGACATTCACTTTACGATTGAAGGAAAAGATACAATTGGGTGGAGAGCAACTAAAGACTGCAAAGAAATTGATACTATTTACGATAAAGAAAAAGATTATGGGTTTTTCTCAGATGCTCCTGATTGCTGGGTTACAGTAAAACCTGGAAACTTTGCAATCTTTTTTCCAGAAGATGCCCATGCACCTTTAGTTAACGAAGAAGGCAATATTCGAAAAGCAGTAATTAAGATTGCTGTAAATCCTTAGTCATTACAATTCAAATTTTGTTCGTCATTTTTTTTAAGAATTACTTATATTCGTAAAAGTGTGTAAAACAAAAAATAATAAAATAAATAAAGAATATGAATTCAAAGTATGAAGCTGTAATTGGCCTTGAAGTCCATGCCCAATTACTTACGGAAACAAAACTGTTTTGCGGTTGCTCAACCAAATTTGGGAATCCACCTAATACAAACGTCTGCCCAATATGCCTTGGTCATCCTGGTGTATTGCCGGTATTAAACAAAAAAGCGGTTGAATATGCAGTTCTTATGGGGCTTGCTACGAACTGTCGAATAAACGAGAAGTCAGTTTTTGCAAGAAAAAATTATTTTTATCCCGACCTACCCAAGGGTTACCAGATATCGCAATATGATCTACCTGTTTGTGAAGCTGGTCATATAGATGTTGATTTATCTGATGGAAGTACAAAGAGGTTAGGTATTACAAGAATTCACCTGGAAGAAGATGCAGGTAAATCAATTCATGATCAGGCATTTGAAACACTGGTTGATGTAAACCGCTGTGGTGTTCCCCTGATAGAAATAGTAAGTGAACCGGATATGCGATCTGCTGAGGAGGCATACCAATATCTCTCAAAGATCAAACAAATCGTTCAATATCTTAGTATATGCGATGGCAACATGGAAGAAGGATCATTAAGATGTGATGCGAATATCTCAGTAAGGTTAAAGGGTGAGACAAAGTTAGGTACAAAGACTGAGATCAAGAATATGAACTCATTTAAGAATGTCGAGAAAGCCTTAAACTACGAAATTGAGCGCCAGATAGAGCTAATTGAAGATGGAGGGAAAGTCATTCAGGAGACACTACTATGGAATGCCGATCTTAACATCGCCTCGCCAATGAGAGGAAAAGAAGAAGCACATGACTACCGCTACTTTCCAGAGCCAGATCTTATGCCGGTTATTGTAAGCAATGATTGGGTAAAGGAAATATCAGAAAATTTGCCTGAACTCCCAGAAGCCAGAAAACAAAGATTTACAAGTGAATATAAGCTTCCAACATATGACGCAGATATACTTACCTCAAGCCGGGATCTTGCAGATTATTACGAGGAAGTTGCCAAAGTAACAGCCGACTATAAATCGGCAAGCAATTGGATAATGGGAGATATATTGAAGGTTGTTAATGAAACAAAGACATCAATAAAGGATTTTTCCATTAAACCAGTTCAGTTAGGGAAACTTATTAACCTAATAAACAATAATACAATAAGCGGAAAAATTGCAAAAGATGTTTTTCCTTTTATGCTTAAGGAAGGTAAAGATCCAGAGGTAATTGTAAAAGAGAAAAACCTTGTACAGATAACAGATTCCTCTGCAATTGAATCTGCTATTCAGAAGATTTTAAATAATAATCCGAATGAAGTTGAGCAGTATTTATCGGGAAAGGAAAAGGTTTTTGGATTTCTTGTTGGCCAGGTTATGAGAGAAACGAAGGGAAAGGCAAACCCAAAGGCAGTAAATGATATATTAAAAGAAAGTCTTGAGGCTAAAAGAAAATAGTAGTAATCCAATTGAATTTATTGTAAAAGTCCCGGCTGAACCGGGACTTTTTATTATCAATGAAACAATGATTAAATCAAATTAAACTTAACTCCAAAAAGCGCCTGAATTGTGAGTATTCTCCAGGATACATCTGACTGCACCTTAGTAATACCATATCCAAAAGTAAGCTGTGGAAATAAGTCAATTCCAGAACCGATAGGGATGTTATAACCAGCACCCATCTTTAACTCAAAGCGAGCGCTAAGGTCTTTTAGACTTCCCTTTGATTTCTGAGTAATCGAATTCTGCCCCGTATCAAACTGATATCCCTGAGGCAAAGTTTCTGTGACAGTATAATCATATGATCCTTCAATATTAAACCCAAAGGAAGGACCGACTATGAAATACATACCGCTATTTGGAAGAGAAAGCTTTAACAATGGCTCGACCAAAAAATAAGCAAGACTAGCAGCATTTTCAGTTGAAACAGTAGAACTGATTATTCCATTACCAGTCTGATACTGATTTGATCCCTCACTTTTTGTTGAACCACTTCTATTGTCATAAAACTGAAGATTTGTAATTAAACCTAAGGTTCTGTTAAATGACATGTCAACAGTACCTCCAATAACAAAGCCGAATCCATTTCCGCTTTCAGAAAGGTCAGATCCTGTGTGAATGTTAAAATTTAACCCAGTTTGGGGCCCAAGTGATAGCCTGAATTGGGCATAGTCACGTGTTGAGCCAATGAGTAGAATAGATAAAGCAGAAAATAGAACAATAAAAGTCTTTCGCATCTTCCCTCCTTATATGTTTAAATTATTGAAAACCTTATGATACCCAAAACCTTATGAGGCCGGATAATTCTGCTAAAGCCAGAGAAATTACAGACTCCACAAAAAAAGAGCCGTTACTGAGTGTATTGCCCTTATACACTCAATTTCTTCTTGCAAAATTATATTACAACTATACAGTTAGAGTTATAAATTGTAAACCAAAGGTCAAATTTCATAGATCTTTGCGATAGAATTCAAACTAAAAGAGTGTTCTATATTATCAAAAAAAGGAACTTATACGAGACAAACTTTCTGCTACTTTTAATAAAAGATAAGCGGAACTATAAAGTTCCGTTTATCTTCTTAGCATCAAAACATTATTTTAAACAGGAATTTACAAAATCCCAGTTAACTAAATTATCTACAAATATTGATAAATAATCAGGCCGTCTGTTCTGATAATCCAGATAGTATGCATGTTCCCAAACGTCAACCGTAAGAAGAGGAACAACGCCATGAGCAATAGGAGTATCAGCATTTGATGTTTTCATTATCTGAAGTTTTCCATCTTGAAGAACAAGCCAGGCCCATCCACTTCCAAACTGAGTAGCGCCGGCATTCTTAAATTCTTCAACAAACTTTTCATAACTGCCGAAGTCCTTAATTATTCTTTCAGCAATTTGGCCTGTAGGTTTACCCCCGCCATTTTTCTTCATACAATTCCAATAAAATGTATGATTCCAAACCTGTGCAGCATTATTAAAAATTCCGACCTTATCTGATTTTCCTACTGTAGCTTTAATAATCTCAGCAAGGTCAGCATTAGCCAATTCTGTTCCTTCTATCAGCTTATTAGTATTTACAACATAAGCATTATGATGTTTATCGTGGTGAAATTCAAGTGTTTTAGCACTGATATGCGGTTCAAGAGCATCTTTGGAATAAGGTAATTCCGGTAGCGTGATAGCCATTTTTCCTCCTTTACAAAAAAAAATAGATTTTATTCAATAATGATAATATTCGACAAAAGTGGGAGAAGATATGACTTAACAGAAAGTATATATTACTTAAGATCAATTTCCCCCGGCACTTAAGTTTTCATCTAATCTACAAGATTTTTATAAAATCGCAATAATATTTCGAAAATAATTTATTCGAAATTTCTGATGATCTCAAGCATAGATTCTTCAATGTCTTTCCGCCTGATATTCAGCAGATCAAGTTTGTCCGTATTCATTGAAACGTCAGGGACTTTAGGAAGGTTAGAGATTGTAAACATAGAGGTTCTTATTAATAATTGTTCGTTAAGGCCTGTTAATTTGCAAAGCAATTCCCCCATATCAAATCTGGATACTCTTTGCAATCCTCCGAAATTAAATACTTCACCGGAAATATCTTTACTGATTAACTGAGAAAGTATCCTAGCAGCTTCAAAAAGAGAAAGGGGACTCCTGAACTGATCATAAAATAAATTAACAGTTTTATTTTGCTTTAAGGCCTGATACATTTTCTGGAAATGATTAATTGAGTGATTTAATCCATTGCCAAATAGCAGGGCTACCCTAAGAATAATAAAATTACCAAAGGTTTGCCTTATCCTCAGTTCCCCCTGGAATTTGGTTTCTGCGTACAATGAGACAAGTTTTATGTTAGCATTCTCTCTTAAAAATGGGCCATTGTCACCATCGTAAACGAGGTCAGTTGATGTATAAAATAATTTTGCCTTATATTTTTCACAAAGTTTGGCAATTTCCTCAGTAGCCACAACATTAATAGAAATAACACTATCTTCAGGCATCTGAGATGCTATTTCATTATTAGAAACCGATGCAGTATGAATGACAACCTCTGGATGGAAGCCATCGAAAATATCTTTTAATTTGGATAAATTTGTAATGTCTGCATGAACTGACCTATAGTCTGTTGTATTTCCTATATTATGGTTATATGTAGTAAGCAGCTCATAATTCTTTGACAGTTCAACATTCAGATACTGGCCCAGCAGTCCAGAGCCTCCAGTAATTAAAACTCTTTTTAAGGCAGGCATATTTTTCCCAGTAATGTTTCCCTTAATGCACCTGTAACAGAGGGCATATTTGATGTTTTACCAGAAATAAGTTCATTTGCCAGGACTGCAAAACATATTGCTTCTTTTGCATCTGAAGAAAATCCCAATTCTTCAATATTTCTTATTTGCACTGAAGGACCGAAATATTTTTTCAAACAATTAGTTAAAGCTTTATTCTTAGCCCCACCACCGCTTATTATCAGTTCGTCTATTTTAATTTTACTTTGGACAAATTTCTCATAATTTCTATAGATGCCATAAGCTGTAAAATCTGTAATAGTTGCAACCCAATCCTCATTTGAGATATCAATGTAATCAGAAAGAAGATCCTTCAGGAAAGGTTCGCCATAAAGTTCTCTTCCAGTGGACTTAGGAGGGGCAATTTCAATAAATGTATCCTGTTTTTTAAGACTATTTAACAAATCTTCATTTACTTTCCCTCTTGAAGCAGTCATACCATCTAAATCATATTCTTTCTGAAAGAATTTCTTCATAAGTATATCAATCATCATATTGCCAGGTCCGGTATCAAAAGCAATAACATCTTCTCTTTTGCCATTTACTTTAAGTATTGTAAAGTTAGAAATTCCACCAACATTCAGAAGCGCGCGGTTTAACTTTTCCGAATGAAGCAGTATATAGTCAAAATATGGTACAAGTGGCGCTCCCTGCCCATTTAATGCTACATCACCTGTTCTGAAGTCACCCACAGTAATTACACCTGTCAACTTAGCTAGAACGGCAGGATCAGCAATCTGGAGTGTAGATTTAACCTTATAGCCAAACATTTCACATGAAGATGGCAAGTGCTGAATAGTCTGCCCATGACTTCCAATAAGGTCGATTTGCTCGAGAGGGAAATTTAGTTTTTTGCATAGAAATTTAACAGCATCAGAGTATATCTGGGGAATCAAAAAATTCAATCTGCAGATATCCTCAACGTTACTTGAGTCCTTATGCGAATTTTTTAAGACCAGATCTTTTAGCCCTTCAGGGAAGGGATATTCCACATAGCCCATCTGATTAAATTTCGTCGAAGTACCACTTCCTGTTATTTCAACCAGAACGCAGTCAACCCCGTCTAAAGAAGTACCAGACATAAGGCCGATGACATTTCTTTTTTCTTTTTTGATTAGTTCAATTAACTTTTGCATATTCAGGCTTTGGTTAATAGTTTTCTAAAAAATAGAGAGCTTTTAGAAGCAACAGGTTAAAAATAACAAATTATTTTTATAAGAAAGCCAGTTATAAAAAAACTTTTAATTCTTTCAGAAAATAAGAATAAAAAATTATGAAGCATAATCTAGGCGCACATACCTCCACAATGGGAGGGGTAGCAAAAGCAGTGGAACTAGCTGATAGTCTTGGCTTTAGTACCATGCAGATCTTTACAAAGAATAACAGCAGGTGGTTTCAAAGAGCATTAACAGAGGAAGAAATTGACAGGTATAAAGCAAGACTCAAGAAAACAAGAATTACTCCCGTAATTGCACATGATTCATATTTAATAAACCTTTGTGCCCCATCAAATGAGATGCTGGATAAATCGCGCGAAGCATTCATAGAGGAACTTCAAAGATGTGAGCAGTTAGGAATAGAGTATTTAAACTTCCACCCGGGCTCACATGGCGGCTGTGGAGAAAAAGAAGGGCTTGAAAAGATAATAGAATCTCTAAATATTGCTCATTCAAAGACTGAAGGTTATTCTGTAAAGAGCATGATAGAGCTAACAGCTGGTCAAGGAACATCTTTAGGATACAGCTTTGAACATATAAAAAAAATAATTAATGGGATAGAAGATAGAAGCAGACTTTCGGTTTGCATTGATACAGCACATATTTATGCTGCAGGATATGATCTAAAAGAGCTAAGCAGTTATGAAAAGACAATCAAAGAATTCGATGATATAATAGGCCTTAAACTACTTAAATGCATTCATATGAATGATAGCAAAAAACCACTTGGCAGCCGCGTTGACAGGCACGCGCATATTGGCGAAGGATTTATTGGAAATGAGGGATTCACTAACATAATGAATGACAAAAGACTTGCAGGCATTCCAATGATCCTAGAGACTCCCAAAACAAAAGGACAGCTAGAGGATCTTGAGAATATAAAAAGGCTGAAAGCATTGGTGAAGAAGTGTAATGGAGAGTAAAGGCTAAGAGTAGAGAAATTTAATTGTATTCCCTACTCTCAGTTTTAATAATAAATTTATGGTTCCAGTGGCTTTAAGATCATTATACCTGTTTGCGACTTATTTTTCATCAGGTAATCTGCAAGTGGTTTTTCTGTAATCTGAACTTTTGCACCGACAATGGGAGCGTGCATAAAATGGATTCTTCCGTCGTCCATTTTAACAGCAATACCAACATGGGCGATATCAAGACCTTCAACTCCTGAAGTAATTGCAATCAGGTATCCATTTTCAATTTTAGATTCAATGCTCTTAACATCTTTTTTGGGTATATATGAATAACTTCTTGAATTGATAAGAGCTTCTGTAGATTTTAAGGCCTCTAGAAAATCCTTATTATTTAACTGGCTATATTTGTCGGGATTTTTGGACATAAAGCCAACTTTAATAGGAAATGGTTTACCACCAATTTCCCTTGTAATATCTCTTACAATTCCTTTTGAAGAATTATCGAAGATCCAATCAGAAAAATAATGTAGTCTTGATGGATAACCTTTAATAATTCCGCCACGATATCTGACTTTCGTCAATTCTTTCTGGTAATCATCAAAAGAAGTTTTACCGGATTTAATGCAGCGGGCAAAAACAAGAGAATTCTCGAGAAAAGTCGTACAATCCAAACCAGTCAAATGCACTACCAGTTCTTCTTTTCCCTCTTTCTCAAGAGTATGGGCTTCATAATCCAAACCAAGAAAGCTTTTACCTATTTCGGCAATTACATCGTTAACAGGTTTTTCACTAAGTTTTTTTTCAACTGCAAGATCAAACTTAGATTTACATATTTCCTTATCCTTTGCAGTATATGTGCTCTGTGAGAAGGAATATGAAAGACCTAAAAGCACAAAAATTATTGTAAAGAGTTTCAAAATGGTGTATCTCCATCATTTATAGGTTGTGTATTAGCTTCCTGAATGTGTCTAACCAGTTCAAGGTTCTCAAAGCGAGCATAATCCTTGAAAAACTTCAGTCTAACATCCCCGGTAGGACCGTTTCTTTGTTTACCTATTATAATCTCAGCAACTCCTTCGAGGTCATTGCCCTCAGCGTCAACCTTCATACCATAATATTCAGGTCGATGAATAAACATAACCACGTCGGCATCCTGCTCAATAGATCCAGACTCTCTTAAATCCGAAAGCATAGGTCTTTTATCAGTTCTGGATTCAACAGCGCGGTTTAGCTGAGCAAGTGCAATAACGGGAATATTTAATTCTTTTGCAAGGGATTTAAGCGATCTTGAAATGTGAGAAATTTCACGTTCACGGCTATCCATCTTAGTAGAGGCATTCATAAGCTGAAGATAATCGATCATAATCAGTCCAATTTTCTTTTCAGCTTTTAATCTTCTTGCTTTTGCTCTTACTTCAAGGATGGTCTGAGCCGGAGAATCGTCTATATAGATCGGAGCCTGGCTAAGCTTGTGAATATTACGACTTAACTTTGGACCTTCTTCATGTGGAAGCTTACCAGTTCTAACTAAATGGGCATTTATTCTAGCCTCAGCACAAAGGAGACGAATAACCATCTGAATAGTAGCCATTTCAAGGCTAAAGATAGCAATTGGGACTTTATGATCGATTGCAGCATTTCTGGCAAGAGAAAGAGCAAAAGCAGTTTTACCCATAGAAGGACGGGCGGCAATAATAATAAGGTCCGATTTTTGAAATCCACCTGTCATTTCATCTAGTTGGTAAAATCCCGTTGGGACGGCAAAAGTCTGTGTTTTCTTTGAATGTATGAGTTCTATGTACTCCATTGCTTCACGGACAGCCTTATCCATTTGAGAATAAGATTTTTTCATATGCTGTTCAGTGATCTCGAAGATTTTCCTTTCGGCCTCATCAAGAAGATCGAAAGCATCATCGGCCCCTTCGTAGGCAGATTTGGCAATTTCCAGCGAAGAATTAATAAGGCTGCGGAGTATATGTTTTTCGAGTACAATTTTCGCATGATACTCAATATTAGCAGCAGAAGAGATATTCTGCGACAACTTGCTCAGGTAAGCAGCTCCGCCTGCCTGTTCAATCTGTCCCTTACGTTTTAGTTCTTCATAAAGTGTTACTGTATCGACTGGCTCATTAGCTTCAAAGAGTGAACGTGCTGCTTCAAAAATGAGTTTATGTTCTTTCAGATAAAAAGCTTCAGTTGACAATAATTCGATTGCTTTTGGGACAGCCTCTTTTTCTATCATCATTGCACCCAAGACAGCCATTTCGACTTCAGGAGCAGCTGGGGGTTTAACCGAGGCCGGTTCCATTTGCATTACATTTTCATTTTCTTTCTTAGCTTTACTCATTTAATATATTTACTTATGCCCCTAACGGTTAAAAATTCTATTTTATATAAATTATTTAATTACTAACTCATCATATAATTTTCTAAATTTCTGCACATCCTCCCAGGTACCCCTTTTCCACTGAGGATTTCTTAATAGAGCAGCCGGGTGATAGGTCACCATTACTTTTGCATTTCCATATTCATAAACATTGCCGCGCATTTTTCCTAGAGGCAGTTTCAGTTTTAGAACACCCGAAGCTGCAATTAGACCTAAACATAAGATCAGCTTTGGTTGAATCAGTTCTATCTGTCTTTCAAGATAAGGGTAGCAGATGGCCATTTCCTCTGGAGAGGGATTTCTATTGCCAGGCGGGCGGCATTTAACAGTATTAGTAATATAAACTTCTTCCCGAGAGAAATTTATTGCCTTAAGTATATCTGTGAGCAGTTTTCCAGCCCGGCCAACGAAAGGTTTACCCTGAAGGTCCTCTTCTGCCCCTGGAGCCTCGCCGACAACCATCACTTTGGCATTAGGGTCCCCGGTTCCGAAGACCAGGTTATTCCTGGTTTTTTCAAGCGGACATTTATGGCATTTAAGCATCAGTTCATTTAGTTGCTTTAAATCCGAAGCGTGCTCATAGCATTCTTTTTCCGAATCAACCTGCTTCTTCATTTCCGATCCATTTTCAACGTAATTATTTTGAAATTCAAAATCAATTTTTCTAAAGCCAGTCTTTTCAAAGAGACATTCGCCAAAAATCTCCTGCTGGTCTTTCAAAGCTTCTACAAACTTTTGAATTGTGTCTTGTATCAATTTACTAAAGATTACTAAATTCTGAAAGAATATTGTTTGTTATAGTTTATTTAATTCTGTAAGGATGTTATTAGCGGTAATAAACTTAGAATGGAGAGGATAGTCTTTCCTTTCACCTGTATTTTTTATCACAGTAATTTTATTTGTATCAAATTCAAAACCAGCATTTTTATCATTCAAGGAGTTAAGAACGATCATATCAAGATTTTTTCTTTTTAGTTTATCCTGAGCATTCTTTAATTCTTCATCAGTCTCGAGTGCAAAACCAACGATTGTTTTACCAACTTTATCTAAGCAGCTCAAAATATCATCGGTTTTAACCAGACTAATAGAGCTTAAAGAATCTTCCTTCTTAATTTTTTTCACAGAGACATTATGAGGTCTATAATCTGCAACTGCAGCCGACATAATAAGAGTATCGTTAGAGATGAGGTTTTCTTCAACAGCTAACTTCATTTGGCTAGCGCTACGGACCTTAATAAGTTTTATTTCAGGATAAGCTTTTTCTGAAGAAGGGCCTGAAATGAGTGTCACCTCAGCTCCACGAAGATAAGCTGCTTTTGCAATCTGAAAGCCCATTTTGCCAGATGAGCGGTTACCAATAAACCTTACTGGGTCGATATCTTCAAAAGTAGGTCCAGCAGTAACAAGAATTTTTCTTCCCAAAAGATCCTGTTTAAAACCAGAAAGACAAAGCTCAGCCATATCAATAATTTTTTCGGGATCAGCCATTCTGCCCATACCTGAAAGTCCGCTTGCCAGGAATCCTTCTTCACCACTGACTATGGTAGCGCCTAAGAGTTCTTTTAATTTCCGTAAATTTTCTCTATTTACGGGGTTATTATACATATCCATATCGGCAGCAGGAGCTATAAGAAGAGGGCATCTTAGAGCAGAGGCAACAGTTGTAAGAGCGTTATCAGCAAAGCCATTTGAAATTTTTGCGATTGTGTTAATCGTAGCCGGAGCGATTATCATTAAATCTGCCCAGGTGGCATATTCAATATGCCAAGTCTTAAGGTTTACGCCATTTTTTTGAGTCTCAGGAAAGATATTAACAATTACTTCATTTCCCGAGAGTGTGGATAAGGTAAGAGGTGTAATAAATTCAAGAGCAGAGGGAGTCATAATGACCCTAACTTCTGCTCCGCGTTTAACAAGATTTCTGACAATCAGGCAAGCTTTATAAGCAGCAATACCACCTGAGACGCCAAGAATTACTTTTTTGCCAGAAAGAGTATCACCTTTCATTAGTATCTTTAGTTTTATAGCGGAATTCAATTTTTCCGTCTAATAATTCATTTAAGGCCTGGAGATGAGGTTTCGGGCGTTTTTCAAATTCCAAAGAAACCTTTAACTGATCAGGATTGTCCATATCTTCGCTGTCATCTTCAAGACCTTTGGAAGGGATGGTATTAACCTGCAAATTGTATTCGAGCCTTTGTTCTTCGTTAATTCTTCTGGCTTCCTTTGCTGAAACAATAATAGCTTCATAAACATTTGAAGCCTGTTCATCGATTTTACGCAAGTCAACAGGTTGAATCTGCATTAGCTTTACTCCTATCTATTTTAATAATATTTTCTTCGACGATTTTTTTTGCATCACTAAGAGCCTTTTCGAGCACATCATTGACAATAATATAATCAAAGTTATCCTTTAAGGCCAATTCCATATCCGCGCGTTCTATTCTCTTCTTAAAGTCAGCCTCAGTCTCTGTTGCCCTGTTTCTTAATCTTCTCTCCAGCTCTTCAATGCTTGGGGGCATAACATAAATCAGGATAGCCTCTGGATATATTTTTTTTATGTTTAGGGCTCCCTTAACATCCAATTCAAACAGAACTGATTTACCCTCTGAAAGTTTATTATTTACGAAGCTTTTCAGAGAGCCATAATAATAATCGTAAAACTTTTCCCACTCAATAAAGTCGTCTTCTTGAATCTTCTTTAAAAATTCATCTTCAGTAATAAAGAAATAATCAACTCCGTCGGTTTCATTTTCCCTTTTTTTACGGGTTGTTGCCGAAACTGAAAAAATTATCTCAGGGAATGTCTTAAGTATATATTTAACAATAGTAGTTTTTCCTGCGCCGCTAGGGGCAGAAAAGACAAATATTTTACCTTTAGAATTACTCAAACACTACTCGATATTTTGGATTTGTTCACGAATTCTCTCAAGTTCCTCTTTAATAAAAACCGTAAGATGTGAGATTTCAGTAGAAAGTGTCTTGCTTCCTATAGTATTAGCCTCACGGTTAATTTCCTGGCAGAGGAAATTAAGTTTTCTACCCACTTCATTGGAACTATCAAGGTTCTCCAAGAAAAACTTAGTATGGCTCTTAAGTCTTACACATTCTTCAGTAATATCTGACTTATCGACAAGAAGGGCCAATTCCATTTCAAGTCTTTCGCTGTAAGCAGAAATATCACCAAGCATCTGTTTTGCTCTTTCTTTCAGCTTATCGAAATATTCACCGACACTCTCTTTACTAAGCGTTTCAATTGTATTAACAGTCTCTTCGATGTTACGAATTCTTGTTTTCAGATCCTTTGATAACTCTTTACCTTCTTTGTTTCTCATTACAATCAATTCTTTAACGGCCTGTTCGAGAGCTTGCTGAGTCAGAATGAATTCGACTTCAGTTTCCTCGACAGTCTCTTCCATATACATTTCCTGAAACATCAAAAGGTGATTAAGCGTAATTTTCTCACGCAGTTTAGCTTCTTTTTTTAATTCTTTAAGAAACTTTAAGGCATAATCAAGACTTTCTTTGCTTAAAGAGGGTTTATTATTACCAGCTCCATTTCTTTTCAGCTGTATATTAAGGATAATTTTCCCTCTTTTTACCTTATTTCTGATTATCTCCCTTATCTCGTATTCTTTATTCTGTAAGCTTTTAGGCAGTTTCAGCGAAATTTCTAAATATCTACTGTTTACACTCTTGATCTCAGTCTCAACGCTAAAATTTTCATTCTGAGCTGAACCCTTGCCAAAGCCGGTCATACTGGAAATCATCTACTTTTCCTGCAATTTAATTGACAAAATTAGCTAAAATTATACTGTTTATCAAACTTATAATTCGACTCCTGGAGAGAAAACCAGATGGACAATAAATATTGCACTGTTATAAACTGCCTGAAAAAAAAACGAATTGAGTAATACGATAACAACATTCTCTAGAAAGCCTCACCTATTCCAAGATGCAAAGTAATTATATCCAGCAGAGTCTTTCCTTTAATTATCTTAAAGAAATTTTCCTTAGATGCTGGGTCATATCCCTTAAAGCCAAAATCTATCCTGATTGGTGCAAATGGGGAGTAATACCTAAAACCAAAACCAAAGGCTACAGCCAATTGATTAAAGGAAAAGTCTTTATAACTTTCCCATGTATTTCCATAATCGAGAAAGACAGCCGCACCGAACTGACCAAACAACCTGTTTCTAGTCTCAAAGGACCCCTCTAAAAGAAAGCGTCCACCAATCGGATAATCTCTAAGTAAATAATCTGCAAGGTCAACACTTGAGGAAAGGAGCGAAAAATTAAGAGATCTATTAGGCACTAATTCTCTAGCTCTCCAGCCACGGACAGAGTTACTTCCGCCAGCCATAAATCTTTTATTTAATGGGACTTCGCTTTTATCACCAGCATAAGCCTGAAGATATCCAGTCTTGAGTTTAATACCAACTGCAGATGTTGTTGAATTATATATGTTTGGATAATAAATAAAAGTAGACTGCATCCTATAGAATTGACTAATATAAGAAAGATTCGTCCCGAGAAAGTTAAGTATTGCCGGAATCAGATTAGCTTCTTCCAAAGTCAAGGAAATATTGTATCCTGCAGTAGGGAAAAGCAGATTATTAGTCTTATTGGCGCCAATATCAGCCCCTAAGAGTGAAGAAAATTGCCTTTTAGTATCCAGTTTAAAATTTATTGTATCAGGATTAACTTTCTGTCCAGCAAACTTATCTCTTAAGAGTCTTTTAACATAATCAATTTGAAAATCATAAACTGATCTTTCAACCGAATAATATATCTGGAGTGAATTTATATAGACAAATTTAGGAAGTTCAAAATCAAAGCTTAATTTTGAGCCATAAGTAACTGTTTTGTTATCCTTTTGTTTATTTTCATTCCAGTAAGTTTCGAGCCTTCCGGTTATTCTGTGGTTAAAGACATAGGGCTGCTCGACAGAGGCTCTAAGGTCAAGGTATCCAAAAACTGTTGTATCACCAAGCAGAAGAAAGTTAGGTATATGAGGTATCACACCTTGTTTAAAAAAGTCCTGAATTGCAAAATTGCCCGAAAGCGTAAAAGTTCTTGCTTCGCCCAAAAAATTTCTTTTCTGATAGTTGGCACCAAGGCCCAAATTAAAAGTGCTGTTTGAATTATTAATAATAATTTCGGGAGATAGTTCATTCATAGATCCTATATCAGCAGTAATATTTAGTGGGACACGGTCGCCCGAAGTATCAGATGTAATTGCACTTACAAGTACGGAAGAGAAGAGATTTGTTCTATAGAGCCTCACCTGAGCTCTTTGTTTCTCATCGGCACTATAAAACTGTCCAGGGCTAATGCTTACAATTTTTTTTATCAGATCATCCTTTACTTTTTGGCGCCCCACACCACTTTTCTCAACCCGAATGGAATCAATAATATATCGGCGTCCTAAGGCAATATCTGCCCTAATATCGACATATCCTGAATCGGGAAAGATATTTACGACAGGGCGAGCAATGCTGCAAAGCATAAAGCCATTATCGCGAAGAAATGACAAGAAAGGAATGGTGTTCTGTTCAACAAGAGTTTTAGAGTAATAATTAGCCGAATCAATTGTATAGTCTTTAATTTTTGGAATAAGTTCCTTAGGGAGGCTATCGAGGCCATTATAGCCGAAGCTGCGTATAAGGAAGCGGGTACCTTCGTTTATTTTATAAGTAAGCTCAGCGTTTTTTTTATCTTTATCAAGCTTAAAGTTATAAGAAAACCAGGCATTAAAAAAGCCATTATCTCTATAGTAACTTTTCAGTGAAGCCAGGTCATCTGAAATCTTAGTTGAATCAAAATACAGAGGTTTTCGTCCAATACTTTCTGAAAATTTATTTAAAAACTTAAAGAACCAATTAGGAGTTTGTTTCGAGACAATTACATCTGCCAGTGCAGAAGATGGAATTGAATTATTGCCCTCAAATTCAATACTAGTAAGTTCATATTGAATTCTCTCCGCCTCATTCTGAGCATAAGTTGAGCTTGAGAAAGACAAAAGCAGTAATATGACAAGAGCCACAAACAAGTATTTTTTGGGCATAGGATAATTTCATATTGTAATATTTTATATTAAAAATACTAAAATATATCTTCAAGGTTATAATCTTTACTAACAACCTTTAAGTCAGGATAATCCTTCTTAAAATGTTTAAGGAAGATTTCCCTAATTTCCATTTTGTCAACATTAGGCGAAATAAAAAGAGAAACCGGTTTTTGCGGAACAGTAAAGAAGTGAGCCGAATAGACTATTTTTGTATTCATATCAACAATATAAGAAAACACCTCTCCGCCGCCTGATCCTATAAAATAATCCTGTGAATCATAATAGATCATTTCATAGTTCGAATCTGCCAGTTTAATCTTTCTAACCATGCAATCCTTAAAAGAACCCTTTAGAAGTGGTGATTCAAAATCTTTTTGGAGCGTACCGTTTTGGCTCTTAAAATAAATAAATTTGATACCCCAGAGATTTTTAGTATTTGTTTCAGTTCCAGCAACTACTCCATTAACAGTTGAGTCACTCTGATATTTACCAGGTTCGATAATAAGAGCACTATCGCCCAGCTGTTTTTTTACTTTTTCGCTTAAAAGTTGTCTATCAAGTGCTTTTGCAGAATCCTGTGAAATAACTGGAGGTATAGGTTGTTGATTTTCCTTTTTATTGCAAGCCTGAAAGGCCATGACCAAGAGAAAAGCCATAAAAAGAGATGTAGTTTTTTTATTCCTTAATTTCAACTTCAGTTCCCACTTTAATTACCGAATAAATCTCATCAATATTTTCATTACTAACAGCAATTGATCCATTAGTCCAATTGTAAACGAAAGGCAAGTTCTTAAAAATAAAATTTAGTCTTCCTATGCCATGAATTCCAATATCATTAGTTTTTATTCTTCCCAGTTTCGGGCATTGGTTATTTTGAAGAGCTTCAGAAGCGCTTAAAAACTCATTTTCCGTAATTAAGCGTTGTTTATAAGCTTCCTGAATATCAATTGAATTAGGGAAGTTCAGCCGTAGAAATTTTCTATACTGAGAAGTAGTATCAATATCACAAATGACATATTTTCCTACAGGAGTTCTTTTATCATTTAAGAATGATTTTTTAGTAGAGCTGCTCCTGCCAAAAACCGCCTTATAGGTTTTCACAAGTGTTGTATCGGAATACAGTTCCAATTTATATTTCCGTTTTTCAACTATAATATGGATATTAGTTAGATAAGTTAAGTGCTTTTGAGCAGCAGCCTCAGACAAAGTGACCTCTCTGAGGTTCAAGATCATGCCATAGAGGATCATACCTGCTAAAAAGACAACCAGACTACTAATAAAATATAAAATACTCTTAATCACTGTTATTAATCTATAATATACAAAATTTAAGAAAAAATATATTTCTCCAAGGACAAATATATGATTATAATCAAGGAAAAGGAAGAAAAGAAAAAGCGGTAAGAAAAAGGATACCGCTTTTTAATGAATTATTTATGATTTGCTTCAACTACGGCTATTGCAGTCATATTAATGATATCTTCAACCGAGGCACCCTTTTGAAGAACAT
This sequence comes from Bacteroidota bacterium, assembly GCA_030706145.1. Lineage (GTDB taxonomy): Bacteria > Bacteroidota > Ignavibacteria > Ignavibacteriales > SURF-24 > JAUZPB01. The sequence goes on along the minus strand of JAUZPB010000043.1, from coordinate 10,845 downwards.
GGATTGGCTTTTTCATTCCCATTAAGACTGGGCCAATTACTTCTGCACTTCCAATTCTTGCCATAAGCTTATAAGCAATATTGCCCGAATTTAGGTCCGGGAAAATAAGGACATTAGCTTTTCCTTTGAGTGTACTAAAAGGGAAATCCGCTTCTCTGAGCTGTTGAACAACTGCAGTATCAGCCTGCATTTCGCCGTCGATCATTATATCTGGTCTTAGCTTTTTAACTATGTCGACAGCATTTTTAACCTTTATTGATTCCGGCTTCAGCGAGCTTCCAAAGTTACTAAATGAAAGCATGGCTAACTTAGGTTCAATATCAAACCTTGAGACGGTATCGGCAGCAGAGATTGCAATCTCTGCAAGTTCATCTGATGTTGGATTTACATTAACAGTAGCATCTGCAAAAAAGTAAACATCTCTTTTAGTAATAACGATATAAAGACCCGAAACGACCTTAAAACCATCTTTAACGCCAACACATTGAAGAGCAGGGCGAATTGTTTCAGGATAATTTGTAGTTAAACCACCAATGAGTGCATCTGCATCGCCGAGTTTAACCATCATGGAGCCGAAATACTTAGGTTGTTTTAATACCTCCCTAGAAACCCTGAGTGACATTCCCTTGCGTTGCCTGCTAGTATAAAGTTCCTCAGCATAGGAATTGAACTTATCGGAACGCAGTGGATCGACGATTGAATATTCCTTGCAATCCATACCCAAAGCATTCATTTTTGCTCTAATAATCTCCTCATTTCCAAGTAAAATTGGATGAGCAATATTATCAACACAAACAGCTCTTGCAGCTCTGATAATTTTTTCCTCTTCGCCTTCTGGAAAGACAACTCTTTGAGGGTTTTTCTGGGCTTTATGTATCATAACACGAATTACTTCTTTTGAAATTCCAAGACGTTCCTGCAGTCCTTCCTCGTAAGCAACCCAGTCTTCAATTTTAATTCTTGCTACTCCACAGTCAATTGCGGCCTTTGCGACAGCTGGAGCCACTTTCCAAAGGACTCTAGGGTCGAAAGGTTTTGGAATAATATAATCTCTGCCAAAAGAAAACTCTTCCCCACCATAAGCCTTGACTACCATATCGGGTACTTTTTCCTTAGCAAGGCCAGCTAAAGCCTTGACTGCAGCCATTTTCATTTCTTCTGTAATTGCCTTAGCTCTTACATCCAAAGCCCCGCGGAATATGAAGGGGAAACCCAGTACATTATTTACCTGGTTTGGATAGTCACTTCTTCCGGTTGCCATAATAATATCTTTTCTGGCATCTGTTGCATCTTCATAAGTAATTTCAGGATCCGGGTTTGCCATAGCAAAAACGATAGGGTTAGGAGCCATTGACTGTACCATTTCTTTTGTAACACAGTTAGCCACGGAAAGCCCGACAAAAACATCAGCCCCCTTCATTGCATCTGCCAGAGTTTTGCGTTCAGTCTCAGCTGCAAACTCCATCTTATACTTATTAAGATCCGTACGACTTTTGCTAATGACTCCCTTTGAATCGCACATCATTATATGTTCTCTCTTTACGCCGGCTCTCATATAAAGTTTAGCGCAAGCAATTGCAGCAGCGCCAGCACCATTGATAACAAGTCTAATCTTATCTAATGCTTTTTCAGAGACCTCGGCAGCATTTATTAAGGCTGCACACGAAATAATTGCAGTTCCATGCTGGTCGTCATGAAACACAGGGATATTCATTGTAGCTTTAAGTTCTTCTTCAATTTCAAAGCATTCCGGGGCTTTAATGTCCTCAAGATTAATTCCGCCAAAGGTTGGTTCCAGAAGCTGAACCGTACGAATAACTTCTTTTGGATCTTTTGTTTTTAATTCAATATCAAAAACATCTATATCAGCAAATCTTTTAAATAAGACTCCTTTTCCCTCCATAACTGGTTTGCCGGCATGTGGGCCAATATCACCCAAACCAAGAACGGCAGTTCCATTGGATACAACAGCAACAAGATTTCCTTTTGCAGTATAACGGTATACATCATCATCATTGCGAGCTATCTCTTTGCACGGTTCAGCGACTCCAGGCGTGTAAGCTAAAGAAAGATCTCTAGAAGTAAGGCAGGGTTTAGTCGGTACTACCTCGATTTTTCCCTTCCTGCCCTGGCTATGATATTCCAGCGCATCTTCTTTTCTGATTTTCATATGGCGCTCCTCTCAAATTAGAATTCAATAAATTATTTTCCTTAGTGTAAAAGTTACAACTCTTTTTTGAAAAGATAAATAGCAGTTATACTTTAAAAAACAAAAGCCGTCAATAAAGACGGCTTAAAATAGGACAACAAACTCTTTTGAGAGGATTAATAATTTAGGGATATTTCAATTCCGGGGCCAATAATTAAAATCTCCCGATGTCTTTTTTGACACGATTAAACTAAACCTCCATTATTTCCTTTTCTTTATGTTTCAAGATTTCATCAATCAGATTAGTGTGTTCATTAGTCATTTTCTGAATCTCGTTCTCAAGGTTCTTTAGTTCATCTTCAGAAATTTTCTTTTCCTTCTCTTCCTTCTTAAGGTGTTCGTTAGCATCGCGTCTTACGTTACGAATTGCAACTTTTGCATCCTCTCCCATTTTTCTACATATCTTCACATATTCTTTTCTTCTTTCTTCTGTAAGCATAGGAATGGGGACACGGATATTGGTACCATCACTTGAGGGATTCAGACCCAGATCAGATGTTAGTATAGCCTTTTCAATCAAGCTTACAGCCGACCTATCCCAAGGTGTGATAGAAAGTGTATGGACATCCAAGACAGATACATTGCCCATTTGTTTAAGTGGAGTCAACGTTCCATAATAGTCAACTTTTACACCATCCAAAAGAGCAGTAGTAGCCTTTCCTGTACGAATCTTCGCAATTTCACCTCTGAATGTATCGATAGATTTGTCCATTTTTTGTTTAGTATCTTTTACAGTTTGGTTCATTTTGCGTCCTCTCTATTTAATATGTAATTTTCTATTATTATTTTGTTACATCTTTTACACTATAATTATCTACAGTGGTTCCCACATTTTCGCCCATAACAACTTTTAATAGATTATCCGTCTTGTCCATATTAAACACTATCAATGGCAGATTGTTTTCCTGGCATAAACTAATAGCTGTCAGGTCCATAACGCGAAGTCTGTTCTTCAAGATATCGAGGTATGAAATTGATTCAAATCTAAAGGCATCCGGATTTTTCTCCGGGTCAGAATCATAGATACCATCGACTCTAGTACCTTTAAGAATAGCATCGGCCTCAATTTCAACAGCTCTAAGAGCAGCAGCAGTATCTGTACTAAAGTAAGGATGTCCAGTGCCAGCGCCAAAAATAACGACTCTGCCCTTTTCAAGGTGACGAATAGCTCTTCTTCTGATATAAGGTTCTGCAATTTCTTCCATATGAATTGCACTCATTAAGCGAGTAAAAATACCTTTTTGCTCACAAGCATTCTGCAGAGCTAATGAATTAATAACTGTAGCCAGCATTCCCATCTGGTCGCCTGTCACTCTATCGATACCCTGTTCATTTGCACTTAGGCCACGGTAAATATTCCCACCACCAATTACAATTCCAACCTGGACACCAATAGCATGTACTTTTTTAATTTCAGTTGAGAAGAAATCAAGCACGCTTGGATCTATTCCATGGCCTTTTTTTCCCATAAGGGATTCACCGCTTAATTTCAGCAGTAGTCTTTTATATTTTAATTCTGGCATAAATCTCAAAATATTAATTTAATAAAAAAAAAGGCCTTATTAAATAAGACCTTTAGTTAATTACTTGTTCTCATCGCTCAGGTGAAATCTGCGAAATAGAACCAGACGAGTGTTGGTCGAGTATTTTTTATTATACTCATTAAAGAGCTCGCCGACCGACTTGGTATTATCTTTTATAAAGGCCTGTTCATTCAGGCAATTTTCTTGATAATACTTATTAAGCTTGCCTTGTGCTATTTTATCGAGTATCTGCTCAGGTTTGCCTTCTTTTCTAGCAAGTTCCTTATAGATATCAATTTCTTTATCTAAGATTGTCTGAGGGACTTCCTCTCTAAAAGTAAAGAGTGGCTTCATTGCAGCAACCTGCATAGCAACATCTTTCAAAATTGATGTTAATTCATTTAAGTCGCCATTTCCAATGTTATCGGCGCGAACTAAAACACCAAGTTTTGAACCATGATGTACATAATCAACAACTGCACCTGTTTCAGAATTTTCAATTACAAATCTAGTAATTGCAATTTTTTCACCTATTTTACCAATAAGAGCTTCAAGTTCTTCAGCAATAGGCTTACCATCATGTTTTACGGCAAGAAGTTCATCTAAATTAGCAGGTTTTTCTTTAACAATAGTGTCAAGTACCATGCTAGCGAAATTCTTGAAATCATCGCTCTTAGCTACGAAATCAGTTTCGCAGTTAACTTCAACCATTACTGCAGATTTTTTATCATCAGAAACATGGGTTAATACGAGTCCTTCATTAGCACTTCTTTCTGCTCTCTTAGCAGCGACTGCAGCACCTTTTTTTCTAAGGACTTCAATAGCTTTATCGAAATCGCCATTAGCTTCGGTAAGGGCCTTTTTACAGTCCATCATACCTGCGCCGGTTTTTTCTCTTAATAATTTTACTTGATCTGCACTAATCATGATTAACCTTTATTTAATTCAGTTTCTTTATTAATATTTCTTTCTTTTCTGCCTTCTCTTGAAGGTCTAGCATCCTTAACATCCTTCGATTCTTCTTTTTCTTCTTCGCGTTCTTTCTTTACTCTTTCCTTTTCAGCTGCTTCCTGAGCTTTTAATTCTTTAGCCTTACCAAGTCCTTCGATAACAGCATCAGCCATAAGTTTAGTAATAAGTTCAATAGTTTTTACAGCATCATCATTTGCAGGTACAACATAATCAACTTCATCAGGATCGCAGTTAGTATCAACAATAGCATAAATTGGAATGTTAAGTCTATGAGCTTCCTGGACAGCAATAGATTCTTTCTTAATATCAACAATAAAAATTGCGCCTGGCAATTTAGTCATTGTTTCAACGCCGTCAAGAATTTTTCTTAATTTATCCTTTTCTCTTGTAAGGAACAATCTTTCTTTCTTTGTTATTTTATCGAAAGTACCGTCATTTTCCATCTTATCGATATTAGTAAGGCGTTTAACGCTCTTACGAATAGTGGAGAAGTTAGTAAGCATTCCACCTAACCATCTTTCGCTTACCCAATTTTGTTCACATCTTCTAGCTTCAGTAGCAATTACATGTTTAGCTTGTTTTTTAGTACCAACGAAGAGTACTTTTTTACCTTCAGCAACAATATCAGAGAAGTGCTGAGCAGCTTCCTTAACAAGGATCTGGGTTTTCTTAAGATCGATGATATGGATCCCATTTTTTTCCATAAAGATAAATGGTTTCATTTTTGGGTTCCAGCGGCGGGTAAGGTGACCGAAATGGGCACCAGCTTCGATAAGCTCGGTTAGCTCTACATTACGCATTTTAATAATCCTTCCTGTTTTACTCCTACTTTTTTCATCTTCACCTAAATCCCGGTTTCATGCAAGATTAGCAAAAACCGGGACACAGTCGGCAAATCCAAAAGTATGATTAACTTAATAAATTTGTTTAATAATTTTTCAGATATCATTTTTGCAGAAAAGTGCACACAAAAGATGACATCGCTTAAGATAAAAATATTATCTCTTAGAGAACTGGAATCTTTTTCTAGCTTTAGGATGGCCGTATTTCTTACGTTCAACCATTCTAGGATCACGGGTTAAATAGCCTTCGGATTTCAGAGCAGGGCGATAATCAGCATTAATTTCTTCTAAAGCTCTGGCAATACCCAGTCTAACAGCCTGAGCCTGACCAGTAACGCCGCCACCCTGGACATTAATAATAACATCATATTTCCCTAATGTATCAGTAACTCTAAACGGAGCTAAAATATCATCCCGGTGAGTTTCTAAAGAGAAAAAGGTTTCAAACTCTTTGTCATTAACGGTAACTTTTCCATTACCATTTCTTAATATTACTCTTGCTACAGCGGTTTTTCTACGACCGACGTAAATTTTGTCAACCATTAATTCACTCCGATTATAAACTTAATACTTCTGGCTTCTGGGCTTGATGCGGATGAGCTTCACCGGCATAAACTTTAAGCTTCTTTATTAACTGTTTACCTAATCTATTCTTTGGAAGCATTCCTTTTACGGCATGTTGAATAACAAATTCAGGATTTTTTTTCTGCATCTCTTCGAAACTTCTGATCTTTGCTCCGCCAGGATAACCTGAATAAGAGAAATATGTTTTCTGAAGTTCTCTTTTGCCAGTCATTTTAACTTGATCGGCATTTATTACTATTACAAAATCACCTGTATCAGTATTTGGAGTAAAAGTCGGCTTTTCTTTACCTCTAATTACTCTAGCGATCTTTGCAGCCAATCTACCCAGAACCTGATCCTTGGCATCCACTACGAACCATTTCTTATCAGCGTCTTCAGTCCTGATAAACTTGGTTATTCTTTCTTGTTTCACTTAAGTTTCCTCCGAATCAACTATTATTTCCCAATAAAGGTCTTAAAATTAACTTTATATTGAAAGAAAGTCAAGAATTAGCCCAATATTTTTTAAATTCCTGTAATTTCAGTCTAAAAATTATGGAATTTTTCGCTGATTTGCCAGTCTATTTTATCTATATCTAGTTACTTAACCTTTTATTTTTTCATTTTCGCAAATATAGATGTAGTATATAACGCTAAAAATTCTCTTCTTCTTACTTTCCTGACCTGCTCAGTTCTTTGTAATCAGAAGGTATATCAAACAAATCGCTGTTCAAAGATTTCGGGTCTATATTTGTCACCTCTATTTTATTTATCTCTTTTCCATCTAAGGAATGCTGAATTATAAGAAGAGGAAAAAATCCATTCGAAAGAGGTTCTTTCAGCCATTCAGGGATATTATTGCTATTAAGGTCGCCAAGATCTTTAGGAGATACAAAATTCCCAAGCTGATTAGTACTCCAGAGTTCAAGCTCACCTTTTTTATCTTTTAATGTCCATTGTTCAGCCTTGTAGCCCAAAATATCCTTAGTCTGACCGGTTTTAGTTAGCTTTTTATTAATATCATTTCTTTTCTCTATCTTTTTGACCTGTTCATTCAGGTTAAGTGGTCTTTCGAAATAGGTCTTTTCTACAGGCATAAGCATGAATAATGTTTTGTTCTTGACAATTATTGTTCCTACCTTCTTGAATTTATCATCACTTCTTGCATTTTCCCCCATTTCTATTTTAACCATATTACCTTTTGTATAGTATCTGACAGAATTATCTCCTTTTTCACCCGTAAGTTTAAGATCAACTACACCTTCAAAATTTTTTTGAGCAATCAAAGCATTAAAGCTTAATAAGGAAAAAAGAATTAAGTAGAAGATATTGTTTTTCTGCATTTTCATATAAATATTTCCTTCCTTTTTTTAAGGTACTTCCAAATAATAAATTACTCTATGGAAAAAGAAATAGCAAATCACATTTTTTGAATAAAATAAAGCATATACTGTAGGCGGCTCTAGTTCCAGAAAAAAGAGCTCCCAAATTTGAATGATTTGACTATGGCAAAGAATACAGGTTGGAACTGTTTGAATGCTGCAGGGTTTCCCATAATTAATTTGATAGTGAAGTCTTTATCATCCTCTGTGCGTAAATAAATAACCTGGGAGACCTGGTTTTCAAGTTCGACAGGTTCGTTATAGAAACCAGTAAAATGTTCGAAATCGTATTTATACTTATATTGATCAGGATTAAACAGATATTTATCAACTACTTCAACATGTATATAAGGAGGAGGATTAAAATTACTACCTGAAGCCCAGAAAGTAATGCCATCGAGTTTTTTCTTTTTTTGCTGATCTACGTAAACCCATCCCTGAGGATACGGCATTCTAACATTAAGTGTTGGTTCTCTATAGAACTGGCCAAGTGAAGATGTATCAAAACCTGCTGATTCTATATTCTGGTAACCACCAGAAGCTCCAGAAGAGGTACCTCCAGGATTTAGAGGCTTTGAAGTCTTGACTTCTGATCTTGAATCCTTTGGAGTTAGTTTCACTAAATCCTTTTTATTTTCTTTTATCCGATCTTCTTCATCATTAATTTTTTCTGATATTGGGTCAGTCTTAGGCAAAAGATTTCCCTTATCTTCATTTTCCTGCCTATTCGACCCCAAAGCTCCCTTTACGGAACCAATTTCGACATAATAACCATAGCCTGAAGAAGAAAACTCTCCACTACCGCTAAGCTTCAGTAACAAGATAGCAGAGATCAAAACTATCATATGGAAAAGAACCGATCCTATAGCTCCCCATAGAGATTCTTTTCCACTTTTAATACTTTGTAAGGTCATCCTTTGCTAACAATTTCTAATAAAAAAAACTTACAAGTTTTAGCTGCGATTTTCAATATAAAATGAAATCAAAAGGCAAATCATTTTGGATATGAAAAGGGCGGTTCAAATTTAATAATGTTCAAATTTAATAAAATGATATTTCTTTTTATACACCTATATTTTTATTAACTTTATGTTTTGATTTCAAAAATTCTAGAGGTAATGCGATGAAGTTTCTTATTACCGGTGGAGCTGGATTTCTGGGAATCAATCTGACCCGTTACTTGCTTGCAAAAGGTCATGAAGTAGTTTCCTTAGATATTGCCGAATTCACCTATAATGATGTTAAAGATAAGGTAACTATTATACAGGGTGACATTAGACATGTAGATACAGTAGAGAATGCAATGAAAGGTATTGATATTGTTGTCCATACTGCAGCTGCATTGCCTTTGTATACAGAAGAAGAGATATACACAACAGACGTCATTGGCACAAGAATATTATTAAAAGCCGCATATGAGCACAAAGTAAAAAGATTCATTCATATCTCCTCTACCGCAGTTTATGGGATTCCAGACCATCATCCAATTTTCGAATACGATAAACTAGATGGAGTTGGTCCGTATGGGAAAGCCAAGATTCAGGCTGAGAATGAGTGTCTGGAATATAGAAAAAAAGGGATGTGCGTTCCAATACTAAGGCCCAAATCATTTATAGGTCCAGAAAGGCTTGGAGTGTTTGCTCTTTTTTATGATTGGGCAAAAGATGGCAAAGGTTTTCCAATGATAGGCAGTGGAAACAACCGCTATCAGCTTCTTGATGTTGAAGATCTTTGCGATGCGATCTATAAGTGTGCAATACTTGAGGAAACCTTGGCAAATGATACATATAATATTGGAGCCAAAGAATTTACTACTATGAAGGAAGATTACCAGGCTGTACTAGATTATGCAGGATATGGGAAGAAAATAGTTGGACTACCGGAAAAACCTATTATATTTACATTAAGATTTCTTGAACTACTAAAGCTTTCCCCGCTTTACAAATGGGTTTATGAGACTGCTTCAAAAGACTCATTTGTTTCAATTGATAAAGCAGAAAAAGTTCTTTCGTATACTCCAAAGTACTCAAATAAAGATGCCTTGATAAGAAACTACAAATGGTATCTTGATAACCTTGAGAGTTTCGATCACCAGTCAGGTATATCACACAGAGTGCCGTGGAAACAGGGAATTTTGAAATTGGCAAAACAGTTCTTTTAAGATGATAATCACTAAAAAATAAATAAGGAGAGCAAAAAAATGGCAGAAAAAAAAGATTTCCTAAAACAGACCATTGAGCATATTGATATAAAGAAATATGATGTTGTGCCTTTGGTTGATGCTATGGAAAAAATGGCATTTTCAGCAAGGGATCTTAACCGCGCAGCAAAGATCTATGATATGATGTTAAAAGACAAAGACTGTACTGTATTTTTGACCTTAGCAGGAAGTATATTCAGCGCAGGGCTTAAGAAAGTAGTTTATGATCTGATTGAAAACAACATGGTAGATGCAATTGTATCAACAGGTGCATTGATTGTAGATCAGGATTTCTTTGAAGCCTTGGGTTACAAACATTATATTGGAACAAAATGGAGTGATGATAATCTTTTAAGAGATTTGGCAATTGACAGAATATATGATACATATATTGACGAAGATGAGCTTAGGATATGCGACGAAACAATAGGCAAAATAGCAGATAGTCTTGAGCCGCGTCCATATTCTTCAAGAGAATTCATTTGGGAGATGGGCAAGTATCTTGAAAACAACGGTGGTCCAAAAGTAGAAGATTCTATAGTATATGCAGCATACAAGAAAAATGTGCCAATATTTGTTCCAGCATTCTCAGATTGTTCAGCAGGATTCGGGTTTATTATGCACCAGACAAAAAATCCAGACAAGCATCTTTCAATAGATTCAGCAAAGGATTTTCTGGAATTGACTCAAATTAAAATAAACTCAAAAGATAGCGGTATTTTCATGATTGGCGGTGGAGTTCCAAAGAATTTCACTCAGGATATAGTTGTTGCCGCAGATATATTGCAGGAATCTGCTCCAATGCATAAATATGCTGTACAGATAACAGTAGCAGATGAGCGAGATGGAGCTCTTTCGGGTTCAACTCTGAAAGAAGCTAGTTCCTGGGGTAAAGTTGAAACTACATACGAACAGATGGTATATGCAGAAGCGACAATTGCTATGCCATTAATAACTGGTTATGCATATCACAAAGGAAGCTGGAAAGCCAGAAATGGCAAAGAGCACCAGAAGCTGTTTGCAAAGCAACCACAGTCAGTATAAAGATAAGTCTGACAAAATAATCTTGCTAAGAAAAGATAAATCTGGATTGCGGGAAATGGTAAATTTTCCGCAATTCTTTTATTTATCTGTCTGATATAATATCCTGAAT
>JAUZPB010000042.1 GCA_030706145.1 Bacteroidota bacterium | reverse complement strand
ATCGGTATATATTGCTCTAACATCGTTCCTTTAATTGAATATTAAGAGGTAAATTTATCTAAAAACATCTAAAATGTCAATTTGATAGCCACAGAGTTTACCCAAATGAATATTAATTAAAATTCTCCTCTTTTCAGAAGATCAACCCTCTTTTGCAGGCTACTTACAAAATCTTTCCATTCGACTTTTTCCCCATTTGATACCAAAATAATACAATAAAAAATCGAAAACAATAAGAGTAAGCAGATCCAAATTTCATTTCCAAGATTCGTCAGTACCATATCCCACAATGCTCTAATCAGTAGATTGAAATTGGGCATGTAATTTCTTAAAATGAATTGGGGCAGCAGCCTATATTCTTTAACAATTTAAGAGCGGTGTAAGTCATTATGAATGAGAGACTTGATGAAAAACTATTAGATGAGGGGCACAAGGTGCTTTTTGATCAGTTTGGATATAATTTCTGGTATGTAGCGGATCTTTATGATAGATATAAAAAAGACAGTAATTCTGTCTCAGAGTATTGGCAGAATTACTTTAGCGATATTTCCGAAGCAGCAGAGTCAGTAGAAAAAACACCGCAAAATGGACAGAAGACAGGCGAAATAAGAGAAATAATTGACAGGATAGAAAAGCCTAAATCTCTTAGTCAGACACAGTTTACTGATACAGAAAAGCCACAGAAAATCACAGGTGTCGGAGCTAAGATAATTGACAATATGATAAGCAGCCTTTCCATTCCGGTTGCAACCTCACAAAGAGCAATTTCAGTAAAACTTCTTGAAGAAAACAGGCGCATTATAAACCAGTTCTTAAAGAAAACGAACCAGGGGAAAATATCATTTACACACATTGTTGCCTTTGCCATCGTAAAGGCATTAAAATCCTATCCGGCTATTAATAACTCCTTTTCCATGATCAACAATGATCCATACCTTATACAAAAAAGTGATGTAAATCTGGGAATTGCAGTAGATATAGAAAAGAAAGATGGCACACGCTCTCTTATCGTGCCAAATATTAAAAAAGCAGACCGAATTGATTTTAGCGAATTCTTTAAGTTATACGATGATATAATATCCAGATCACGCACAGGCAAAATTGAACCCTCTGACTTTCAGGGAACTACAATCTCTTTAACAAACCCCGGAACAGTTGGAACCGTATCTTCAATTCCAAGACTTATGACAGGACAAGGAGTAATAATTGCAATCGGAGTGATTGATTATCCGGCACAGTACCAGGCGATGAGCGAAAGTACACTTGCAAATCTCGGAATAGGAAAGGTAATGAATATTACCAGTACATACGACCACCGTGTAATTCAAGGAGCAGAATCAGGACTATTCCTGAAGAAGATAAATGAACTGCTTCTTGGAGAAGATAATTTCTATGTGAGAATATTTGAGGATCTGGGTATACCACAGCGCCCGGTCGATTATAAAGAAGACATTGTAACTAAGTCATATTCATCTGGTTTAGCTGCAGCAGAAAACATTGAAAAACATGCAAGAATGTTTCAGCTTATTAATATTTACCGCGTAAGAGGTCATCTTATTGCTAATCTTAATCCCCTTGGCAGCAACGCCATCTACCATCCGGAGTTAGATCCAGCTATATATGGCTTTACAATTTGGGATTACGACAGGACATTTATAACCGGCGGATTTGTCGGCAAGGAAAGCGGAACATTAAGAGATGTTCTGGATATTCTTCATCAGACATACTGTGACAAGATAGGCGTTGAATTTATGCACATTCAACACCCGGAGGAAAAGTCATGGCTTCAGGGTAAAATGGAACCTGTGCGGAATATACCTTCTTTTGATGCAGAGCATAAAAAAAGAATAATGTGGAAACTTGCTACAGCTGAAGGGTTTGAGCATTTCCTTCATAATAAATTCGTTGGCCATAAGAGGTTTTCACTCGAAGGTTCGGAGACACTAATACCAATGCTCGACTATATGATAAATATTGCCTCAGATGACGGAGTTGAAGAGATCTTTTTCGGGATGGCTCACAGAGGAAGGCTTAATGTTCTGGCAAACATAATTGGGAAAAGCTATGATAAGATATTCACAGAATTTGAGGGTAATATTGATCCTGATTCTGTCCATGGGTCAGGTGATGTAAAATATCACCTTGGAGCCTCAGGAGAAGTTAAAACCAGAAACGGAAAGTTCATGAGGGTTTCAGTTGCCTCTAACCCTAGTCACCTTGAATGGGTAAATCCTGTTGTTGAGGGCATTGTAAGGGCTAAACAGCAAAGGGCAAAAGATACGGAAAGAAAAAGAATTATACCTATGCTGCTTCATGGAGATGCCTCATTTGCTGGTCAGGGAGTCGTTGCAGAGACAATTAATCTTTCGCAGCTAAGCGGATACAGAACAGGTGGAACGATCCATATAATAATAAACAACCAAATTGGGTTTACGACCGATCCTACAGAAGCCCGCTCGTCTATTTATGCCTCAGATGTAGCTAAAATGGTTCAGGCGCCCATATTTCATGTAAATGGTGACGACCCTGAAGCTGTCCTTTGGGTTGCAAGACTTGCTTTTGAATACAGGCAAAAATTTAATAAAGATGTTGTAATTGATATGTTTGGCTACAGACGCCATGGGCATAATGAGGGGGATGATCCTGCCTATACACAACCTGTAATGTATAAAAAAATAAAGGAACACCCTTCAGTAAAAGAGATATATCAAAAAGAACTTCTTGCGCAGAAAGTAATAACTGAAGAAGACATACAGCAAATGGAAGTAGGTATAAAAGCATGCTTAGTTCAATCTTTTGAAGCCTCACAAGGACAAAAGCAGGATTTTTATTCGGACCTACCGCTTGCTATTCCCGAAGATAAGCTCCAGCAGCAGCCCGGCAGTAGTAGTGGAAAAACAAATGTAAAAGTTCTTAACCTTGAAGAGATAGATAAGATAGTAAATGCAAGCACAAAACTTCCTGAAGGATTTTCAATCAATCCAAAACTAAAGAAAATGCTTGATAAGCGCCGGGAATTACTTAAAAGCCGAAATACACCAATTGACTGGTCATTTGGTGAATCCCTGGCCTTTGGAACACTTCTTCTTCAGGGAACACCAATAAGACTAAGCGGGCAGGACAGTGCCCGTGGTACATTCAGCCAAAGACATATGATACTTACAGAAATAAACAATGGCTCTGAAATAATTCTTCTAAATCATCTTTCCGAAGGCCAGGCAAAGCTTGAAGCACTAGACAGCCTTCTCTCTGAAGCTGCAGTATTAGGGTTTGAATTCGGTTATAGCATGGCAGATCCACTTGCATTAGTTCTATGGGAAGCCCAGTTTGGCGATTTTGCCAACAGTGCTCAGGTCATTATTGATAATTTCATAGTAAGTGCATATAGTAAATGGAAGGTCCCAAATAAACTGGTTTTACTTCTGCCCCACGGCTATGAAGGTCAAGGGCCAGAACATTCGAGTGCAAGAATGGAAAGATTTCTTACCTTGTGCGCAGAGGATAATATAATTGTCTGCAATCCTTCCACACCTGCACAGTATTTTCATTTGTTAAGACGCCAGGCAAAACGTGAAAACGAAAAGCCTCTTGTAATATTTACACCTAAAAGCCTGTTAAGACTCCCGGAGGCCCGGTCAACTGTAAATGAGCTTATTAGTGGGAAATTTGATTTAGTTGTTGATGATAATTTAGTCAGGAAAGATGAAATAAACAGAGCAGTTTTTGTAAGCGGGAAACTTTATTATGAACTTATAAAATACAGAACAGCAAAACAGATTCAGGATACAGCAATAATAAGACTCGAGCAGCTTTATCCTTTTCCAGGAGTTGAGATCACAAAGATTCTTTCAAATTATCCGCAATTAGAGAAAGTTGTTTGGACACAGGAAGAGCCAAGAAATATGGGAGCCTGGAATTTCCTCTTTGAAAGGCTGATGATGCTTATTTCAGATGAACAGGAACTGTTTTATTCAGGCAGGCCCGAAAGCGCTAGTCCGGCTTCGGGTTCGCTTAAGATGCATCAGAAAGAGCAGGATGATCTGATAAGATCTGCTTTTTCAATTTAATGATTTACTTCAATTATAATATGTCAATTGTTTTAATTAAATTATCTAAAGGAGTACAAGATGAAAAGCAAATTATTATCCATAGCAATTCTAATATCTTTTTTAGCTTTCGGTATTGTTTCTACTGGTTATGCTCAAGAAACAAAAGAGCATAAGAACACAAAGATTGAAGGCAAAACTGATCATTCAACCATACAGACAAAGGTAACAAAGAAAGACCATACTATGGTCAAGGATTCTACAAAGATAAAAAAACATGATGTTACTAAGGCAAAGGTTGCTGACAAAGAAGTTGGAAAAACAGATGATGGCAAGATAATATACCAGGGGAAAAAAGGCGGCAAGTATTATCTGAATGATAAAGGCAAGAAAGTATACATTAGGGAAAAAGGTGAAAAGTCAACAAAGAAGACAAGCAAAACAACTACAACAAAAGAAGAGACAAAAGAAACAAAATAACATGCTTTGTCAATTCTCTGAACCACCTCACAGCTAAAAATTTCCCGGAAAGGTAAGCCGGTTTATAGCCGGCTTACCTTTTATAGGATCCACAAAAATAACTTTCGTATTATTTTATCTTACGTTTTATTTTATCAGGCATATTATTTTATAAGAAGCTTCCCATTTTTCATAATTACTTTATCATCGAAGTAGACTGTAGGCTTATTGATAAGGCCATCAAGATGGCTTGGGACATGAACATTTCCGCCCATCGATTTATTATCGCCAAGAGCAATATGAACAGTTCCCATGACCTTTTCGTCTTCAAGCAGAATACCGCTAAGCTTAGCTTTATCATTAGTACCAACGCCGAATTCGGCAATGTTTCTTGCAGCTTTGCCATTTTTGCTTAAAAGCTCAATTAGTTTTTTAGCCTCTTTCCCTCCTGTAATTTCAGTAGCATAGCCTTTTTCAACTTTTATCTTGATTACAGAATTTTTACCTAGCATTCCAACTCCAGCCATTGAGCCATCTACAACAAAAACGCCTTCTGACTTTCCCTCCAAAGGAGCAACAAATGTTTCACCTGTTGGAAGGTTACCGCTCTCCCCTTTTTTATGAAACAGGCCTTTGCTGGCATATGCAGTTCTGCCAGAAATATCCATTGTAATATCTGTTCCGCCTGGAGAAGTGACTCTAACAGTCTTTGTCTTTTCAAAGATCTTTTTCAACTTAATGCTAAGAGCAGAAATTTTCTTATAATCGGCATTTAGGCCTCTTATCATTACTTCTTTAGTTATGCCAGGAAAAGTTGCAACCCTTGCACCTTTTGCAGAAGCATTTCGCCTTGCCTCAGTATGAGTAAGGGATTTATCGGTTGCGCAGAGCACAACGTCATATTTTAACATTAGTTCAGCTACTTCTTCAGGCGGCTCTTCGCCATTTCCCTTGCGGGCTTTCATTTCTACAAGAAGAGATTTATAGCCTAAGGCCTGTGCATTAAGATAAAGTGAATAACCTATCTCTCTTTTAATTTCGTCTGTAATAACAAGAACCTTTTCGTTCTTTTTTGTCCCCATGCAATCTTTGATTGCAATAATGGCTGCTTTGTCAAGTTTAGATAATGCCATATGTTTCCCGTATTTTTATCAGTAATGTTTGATAGTATAAAAGTAAAAGAAATGGAAAAAAGGAATTGCCATTATATAATGGGACTATTCCCCATTTTTTTATTTCCTTTAGTCTTATTTAGTTAATATAAAGGAATTCCGACGTTAAGCTGAATTGTAGCTGTCAGCCCGCCGTTTTTAATAAAATTATTTATTGTATCGAATGAATTCTCAAGATTAGCGTTGCTATCGTTGCGAAGCTGGTCAAAAGAAAATTTTGTATAACCTGCAGTTGCTTCAAGACTAACATAATCAGGAATAATATGAACTATTAGTCCGCTTCCGATAGTAAAACCAGTTACAGTCTTTTCATTTTCAAAATCACTATCATTTATCTTATTATCCGGAGCGCTTGTCCGTGGCTGGAAATCTGCTGAATGGAATGTAACCTGAGCATCAATCACCTTAAGGTCCACGCGCTTTCCAAGAATAACTCCAAGATCAAGTCCAAGACCATAATAGTTCAGATCAAGAGTATAAGTAGTTGAAAGCACAGAGCCTGGTGAGACCTCATCTTTTAACTCATGTTCTTCTTTTAGGTACTGGTAAAAGCCTTTTATAGAAAAGAAAAGATGGCTGCTGCGTGTTCTGAAAATATTAGCCCCTACACGGAATCCTGCAGCAGAACTGCCAAAATCCTTCATCTTTTCCTTTAATGTAGCAGAATGCTCATTATTATATGCATGGATAAAATCATTTAATCCATTTGGCTCATATTTCTGCACTGTATATCCACCATAAAACCCACCCAAACCAAGACAACCAAAACCGCAGGTTTGGGCCTTAAGATCAGATGATACTCCCCAAATGGCAAATAAGATCACCACAAGAGCAATAGTTATACAACTATTTGATTTTAAGCAACGCATATAAACTCACGCAAAAAAGCCGGCTAAAAATATAAAATTTATTTTTCCCCAACGAACAATAAGGAAAAAATTACTAATTTTCACCATATACGCGAAGTGATTCCAATATTATGGCCCCAGGAAGAATGAAAAGAGCAATAAAAACTCAGGAAGCAATAAGTTTTAAGCTTCAGTTTCAGCTACTGCTTTTTTATCTCTTATACCAACTTCAAGATTATGCCCGCTTGTTTTCTTCTGACTAGACTTAAGAAGAAAAGCAAACAAAAGTCCAAAGAATCCAAGTGAAGAGAAAATCCACATTCCCATCGTATAGCCGCCGCTAGTGTCATTTGCCCAGCCAATCAAAAGATTGAATCCTGAAAGTCCAATATTCTGTACCATTGTCATTAAACCATAAGCTGTACCTAAGCGGGACTCATCAACGATAAGAGCTACAGAAGGCCACATTACAGCCGGGATCAGTGAAAAAGATATTCCCATTATTGCCATAGGAATATACAAATTAACATGAGTATATGCCATTAAAAGGTAAACTGGAATAATAAGCAAAGACCCCAGCATCATCAGAAAAGATCTCTTCCCCATATAATCTGCAAGGAGTCCAAACAGCGGTGTTAGTATCATTGCCGAAAGTGTCAGCATGCTCGATAAGAATCCGCCAGCTTCTCTAGTTATACCATGCGTTTCCATGAAGAATTTAACAGCAAAGGTTTGAAAAGGAAAGATTGCAGAATAGAATGTAACACAAAGGAGTGTAATAAACCAGAATGAGCTTCCGAAGTTAAAGATCTCCTTAAATTTAATCTCATCCTGCTTTGGAACTTCTCTTAAAGAAAAGTTTCTAGTTGCATTTACATCCATCATAATATAAACTATAACAGATACGACCGATATGACGCCTGCTGCAACACCAATAAGCAGCGGAGTTTGCCAATAGCTATAGAAGCTTCTGCCCCAGGAAGGGGAATTCAAAGCGGCAAATGAACCTAATCTTGCAATTGTAAGATTAATTCCAAAGGCAAAAGAGAGCTCTTTTCCCTTAAACCACCTTCCAATAACTGTTGTAACCGCCACAATAAGAGACTCAGCGCCAAGTCCAAAGATAAGTCTGCCTACTGCCATAAATGTCAAACTTGAGGATACAGCAGTTACAAGTGCACCAAGAAAACAAAGCATTGCAAAGATAAATGTCGATATCCTTGTTCCAAGGCGGTCAATTATTATTCCGCCAATAAGCACCATAAAGACATTAGGTATACTGTAGATTGCCTGCAAAAGTCCAATGTTGCTATCTGAGAAATTCAACTGTTTTGCCAATAGGTCTGCAAGAGGACTTATGCAGTCATAAATGTAGTAATTGCCAAACATAGCAAGACTAACAAAAATGAGTACTCCCCATCTATATAAAGCAGATGGTTCGGGTTTACTTTGTATTTGCGCTGTTGTCATATTTTAATCTTTTATTAATAAAAATAAGCTATTTGCCTACGCACTCTCTCCCCTTTTACTTAAAAGAGAGAGTGCGCATGCAATTGAAAAATAAATTAATTCTATTTTGAAGGTATATTTTTTAACACTTCCTTCAATAAATCCCAGAACTTTTCAACTGTATCTATTTTTACTCTTTCATCTGGTGAATGTGCGCCAATAATTGTAGGACCAAAGGAGATCATATCCATATCAGGATACCTCTCGTTTATAATGCCGCATTCAAGTCCTGCATGTATTGCTTTTACTTCAGGATCAGTTCCATAGAGCTTCTTATAAGTAGTCTGAAGAACGCCTAAAACGGGCGATTTAATGTTAGGTTTCCAGCCAGGGTAACCATCACCCTGATTAACCTTAGCACCTGCAAGAGAAAAGACAGCATAGACCATATTGGCAGCATCGTCTTTCTCAGTCTCAACAGAACTCCTTTGGCTAGTTGTTATAGAAACAGTACTATCTTCTGTCTTAACAATAGCAAGGTTTGTCGAGGTCTCAACCAGTCCTTTTATATCAGGGCTCATTGTAATAACTCCATGCGGAGCCGAATATAAAGCTCCAAGCAGCCTATCCTGAGTCAATTTATCCATTACTTTTACATTGGTATCAGATGACTTAAGAGCCTCAACCTTCAAATTAGGCTCGTTTGTTGCGAGTTCTTTTTTGATAATTGAATTAAAGTCATTTACATACTTTGAGAATGCATCAACAGAAGAAGAAGGGACAGCTACAGTTGCAAAACTTTCTCTTGGTATTGCATTATGCTTGCTACCACCATTAAGTTCGGCTAATCTTACTCCGAAATTCCTGCAAAGGTTCCAAAGGAGTCTGCTTACAATTTTTATTGAATTTCCTCTTCCTTCGGCAATATCTAAACCTGAATGGCCACCTTTAAGACCAGTTACCTTGATCTGAAAGAACTGTGAACCAGAAGGAGCATCTTCTTTTGAGAAGTTGAATTCAGCAAAAGTACTTTTACCACCAGCGCAGCCAATATAAAGAGCGCCTTCCTCCTCGGAATCAAGGTTAAGAAGTACTGAGGCTTTAAGGAATCCTGGTTTAAGGGCCTGTGCTCCATTAAGACCAGTTTCTTCATCTAAAGTAAACAAAAATTCGAGCGGGCCATGTTCAAGATCTTTTGATTCTACAACAGCTAGAGCGGCAGCTACACCAATGCCATTATCAGATCCTAATGTTGTTCCCTTTGCCTTTACCCATTCTCCATCTATATAAGGCTGAATAGGGTCGCTCTCAAAGTCATGCTTTACATCATTGTTCTTCTCGGGTACCATATCAAGATGTCCTTGAAGAACTGCTGTTTTAAGGTTTTCCTTTCCTTTAGTAGCAGGTTTTCTAATGAGAACATTTCCGAATTCATCAGTAAGGGTTTCCAGATTATTTCTTTTCCCTACTGACACAATGTACTCGGATAGTTTTCCCTCTTTTCTTGAAGGATGGGGACGATTGCAGATCTCTTCAAAATGGTTCCATAACAATTCCGGTCTTAGACCGCCTAAGATTTTTCCCATTTCATTCTCCTTCTTTTTTAATTTCATTAAAAGATATATATCCCTCCAGATATAAGCTCGTCAGAAATTTCGGCAGCCTTTCGTTCACAGGCTGAATTTTATCACCTAAGATATCGACTAGTTCACTTGAAAGCATGGCAACGTTTTTTGATCCATCAATATGCTGCCAGGCAAGTGAGCCGATTTCATCTAATTTAATTTTAAAGTGAGAAGATTTCAATCTGGGTAGTATTAGCTTAGCGAGGAGCTTATTTCTGAATTTTGGGACAAGGACGGTAACTAATCCTTTGTCATCAGTTTCTGACTTAAAGATATGATATGGAGTAAGGTCCAGATAATTGGCATCTTTAAGTATTTTTCTTCTTTCCCTGAAACTTAAAGGCATAAATTCCTAAATTTTATCTTAAAAATTTTATCTTAAAAATTGATCAACAGAATTAAAGGTATATATAAAACAAAGAAGGACAGGAGTAAATCCTGTCCTTACAAAATTCATTAGAACATAGCTGATGGTGGAGCAGGTTCATCAGGATCGCCTGCATTAGCTAATGGAGTGCGTACCAACAAGTAGCCAATAATTACAAAAACTATTAAGCTGATAAGGAATGTTGGATGTGCAAAGATTGGAGGGATCTTCCAATCCATTACTGCAAAGAGTGCAAAGAGCAATCCAATTAGCGCCTCACCCGCAATTAAGCCCGAGGCCAAAAGAACGCCATTGTTTTCCATTCTGGCCAGCTGAGGAGCATTGAATTTCCTGCGGGCAGCTAATTTATCAAGCAAACCTCTAATAAGACCGCCAATAAATATGGCAAATGAAGTTTCAAGAGGTAAATACATTCCAACGCAAACGAGCATAGGGCTCTTTACCTTAAGTAAAATGAAACCAAGTGCCATAAGTATACCAACTATAATAAGTGGCCAAGCCATATCGCCGCCTACAATACCTTTGGCTAAAATTGCCATAAGGCTTGCCTGTGGAGCAGAATAATTCTGACCGCCAAGACCTGTACCACCAGTTTTAATATCGCCTTCGTGTAAGATCAAAAGCGGGAAGAACATAATAGCAGAAGACAACAAAATACCAAACATATCGCCTATCTGCATTTTCCATGGTGTACCACCAAGAATATGTCCAACTTTAAGGTCCTGAAGCATTTCACCTGCAACAGCAGCAGCAACGCAGATAACAGCAGCAACGCCAAGCACAGCAGCAATTCCTGCCATTCCTTTAACTCCAAGGGCAACCATGAGGATTGCAGCAACGATCAAAGTTGAAATAGTAAGACCGCTGATAGGGTTATTACTTGAACCAATAAGTCCAACCAGGTAGCCTGAAACAGCTGCAAAGAAGAATCCTGCAATTATCATTACAATGGTTGCAACGGCAGCAGCAAGAATGTCCTGGGAGAAATATAAATAAATAAAGAAAGTAGCAACTGAAGCAAGGCCAAGTCCAATAAAGACCCATTTGAAATTCAAGTCTTTATCTGTACGGCTTTCAGCAGTTCCACCAGTAGCAGCTCTTTTTACGTCGCCAATTGCTCTAGAAAGACCAGCACCAAGGCTTTTTCTCATCTTAAAGAGTGTATAAGCAGCGCTCATAAGCATACCGCCAATAGCAATTGGGCGGACAATAGTTTTCCAAACCTGATTAGCCATATCGATCCATGTAGCTTCAGCATTTATGTCCTTACCGGCAGCAGCTAAAGAACTGGCAAGTTCAGGTCCAAGGAAGTATAACAATAGAGGGACAAATAATCCCCATGCAAGAAGTCCTCCTGTAAAGTTAAGAGCAGCAAGCTGAGGACCAATAATATATCCAACGCCCATATAAGCAGGACTTACGCCAGGAGTGCTAAGCAAGGTACCGCCGCTGGCAGGTACAGAAGCTCCATTGCTAAAAGTAATGCTCTTTCCGCTAAATGGGATAAACTTTTCCCAACTTGAAGCAAATGCCTGTAACTGTTTTAAAGCCTGGATCAAAGCGCCAAGGCCCATAGCATAGAATAAGAACTTAGCACCACTTTTACCAGAGCGGCCAGCTTTATGAATTTCTGAAGCTGCAACAGATTCCGGGAAAGGAAGTTCTGCATCTTCAACCATAACGCGTCGAAGAATTGTAACGAAAAGAATTCCAATTACACCACCTACAAACATGATTGATGTTGCCTGGAGGTAATGTTCAATTGAATAAAACTCTTTCCAAACACCTGAGATCAGAAATGCAGGGATTGTAAAAATTGCTCCTGCAGCAACAGATTCACCGATTGAACCTACTGTTCTGGCAAAGTTCTCCTCAAGGATAGAGCCTTTCATGATCTTCAGAACTGCCATTCCTATAACTGCAGCAGGATAAGTTGCAGCTATTGTCATACCGGCCTTCAGGCCTAGATAAGCATTTGCTGCACCTAAGATCACAGACATTACAAGTCCTATTACTAACGCGCGGATTGTAAATTCCGCCATGTTAGTCTCCGGAGAAACAAATGGTACAAATTTCTTTTGTTCAGGGGGCTTTACCCCAACATCAGATACTGACATTTTTGCTCCTATGACTGATAAAGTAAATTAAAAGAAAATTAAATAGTAAAATGCTCTTTGGAATAATAGTTTTACCGCTATAGAGGAAGCGGCAAAAACATCCAATTAAAGCTCAAAAACTGCTCACCAATATAATATTGTTTTATTATGGGTTCAACAAGATTTTATTATAAAATAGGCGTAATTCGGGAAATTTCGCAACAGAGGATTTAAAATTGCATCCTCCGCATTCCAATGTGGCAAATAGCAAAATCATATTTTACAGGATCAGAAGGATCGAAGGTTTTCAGCTTATCTGTTATCTCTTCTGCCATCTTCCATGAAACGTTCTTAAGACTTGTAAGTCCAAGGCTGCTGCATATCCTTGCTACGTGTGTATCAACCGGGATAACAAGCTTCGATCTCGGTATTTCATTCCAAAGGCCAAAATCAAGTTCATCTTTTCTTACCATCCACCTTAAGAATAAATTCATCCTTTTACATGCACTCCCCTTCATTGGATCTGGAAACATAAATTCAAGTCCAGGACTTACATAAGAGGTATTTCCCTCATATTTAGAAAGGTTAAGCAAATTATTTGAAAAAAAAGAAATTGATTCTTTAAGAGTGTTTTCCTGCTCAAAGTAATAAAGAAGAAAAAGCTTCTTTAATGATCCGTAATTTGAATAAACCACATGGAGTATTTTAAAAAGAACGGCTATATCCTGGCTAGTATAGAATCTATGCTTAATATTTTCAAAACACAAGTGATCTTTGGAATAATTAAAGCCCAGAATAAACTCATATGGACGGTCTGAAATGATACTGCAGATCTTATTGAGTGTGGAAATGATCTGTTCAACTTTCCCATAAGCAAAGACAGAGGCAATCATACCGATTGCCTCAATATCTTTTTCATCATGATATCTGTGAAGGAATTCCAGTGGATCTGGAGATATCTGATCTTTATCGAAGTACCTGTAATGATAATCTAGCTTTCTTTTTAGCTGAGTCATTTCTTCTGACGGATTATCTGTTTCATTTCTTCGACAGCTTCTTTAATGCCTGTAATTACGGCACGGGCAATAATTGCCTGCCCAATACTGACCTCATCAATATCTTCAATTTCCAGGAATTGTTTTATATTAACATAGTTTAAGCCATGTCCGGCATTTACACCCAATCCAAGTTTTTTTGCGTGCTTTGAAGCCAAACGAATTCTTTCGAGCTCATCGAACTGCTCTTCTTCGTTTGCAGCATTTGCATATGTCCCTGTATGGATCTCAATAAAGTCTGCATTTATTTCTGCAGCAGCACTTATCTGGTTAATATCCGGTTCAATAAACAGTGAAACAGGGATTTCTGCCTCGTGGAGCTCTTTAATTGCATTTGAGAGAGCTTCAATATTATCAATTACATTTACTCCCCCTTCAGTCGTAAGTTCCTTTCTTCTTTCAGGAACAATTGTAGCAAGGTTAGGTCTTACGTCGCATGCGATCTTTATAATCTCATCGACTGCAGCCATTTCCATATCGAGTTTAGTAGAAACTAATTCACGCAGCAGTCTGAGATCACGTTCATTAATATGCCTTCTGTCTTCTCTAAGATGAACAACAATACCATCTACGCCGGCTTGTTCTGCAATAAGAGCTACGGTAACCGGATCCGGTAGCATTTCCCCTCTTGCATTTCTAAGGGTTGCAATATGATCGACATTTAAGCAGAAACGCATTTTTATTACCTCTTAAAAATTACTAAACAAATTTAACAAAGAATTAAGCCCTAGTCCATAATCATCTGCCCTGAACCTAAGGGCAGATATAACATCAATACTAAACATGACAAAGAAATGGACTAAAACTCCATAAATAAACGATCTGGTCCTTAAGGCCAGAATCCCCAATAAAACTCCTCCTAATATAGCGCCGAAAGTCTCTAGTTCCGGTTTTCCATTATGCAGTATAACAAAAGGCAGCATTTGAATCAGCACTGTATAATAACCAAATTTTTCCTCAAGACCAAAAAGCATAAATCCACGCCACAGGAATTCCCAGGCAAATATATAAATGAGCAATGAAGCTTCAAACAATACAAAAATCATCCATTTCTCCTTTGCTAGATTCAGCTGAGGATATGCAGCTGAAAATGATGGCAAAGAAGAAACGCACCATATAATAATTAACATTACAGCACAAAATACTATAGACCAACAGAGTCCAAACTTATATTCCCCAAGCTTCAGTCCATATGAAGATAATTTTTCTTTGAAGAAAAATTTAACAATAAGAGCCGATAAAACAAATAGTGTTATAAAATCCCCTATATACCAGTAGAGGTATTCATATAGGTCAGAAAGGTTGTCCTCTAAAAAATAATCGGACAGATAAAGTCTGAAGAAGCGTCTTGAAGTATAATACCATGAGATTGTCTGTAGAATGGCAACTGCAATAAAAACCGTTACAACTTTTCTATCAAGCTGACGGATAATCACAAGCAGTTTATTATATTCTTCTTTTAACCGGTTCACATCTACCCATAGTATCTGTAATTAGAAAACTAAAAATGGTAATTTTTTTAATATTAGGAAAGTGTTTTAAGAGAAGATCTGGCCTTAAATAGTCTTTTTTCTTTTTCTTCATCCTGCAATTCGATATTTATAGCCACAGCGGCCCTTGCTCCTTCGGCAGCTGCTACAATAACAAATTTAACATCTTTTGTAACATCGCCGGCGACATATGCTCCTTTGACATTTGTCTGCTGCTTGCGGTTTGTAACATAAAAACTTTTATAGCCGAACTTACACCCTAGCTGTTCGGCAAGAGGTGAATGCTGTCTTTGCCCTGCACTGAAAAAGAGCGCATCTCTATCTATGCTTTCGCCATTTACAAATACTATTCTTTCTAGCTGCCCATCAGTTCCCTCAAGGCACCTTATTTTTTGACTAAATATCTTAATACCCAAAAGCTTTAGCTCTTCTCTTTCTAAGGCCGTCAGTCTTGATATTCCATCTGTACATAGTATCACATCCTCACTCCAGTTAAGCAAAGAGACAGAAAGAGCAAAGGCTGCTTTTCCTTTAGCATATACGCAAAGTGATTTATCTTTTACTTCCCACCCATCGCAGTATGGGCAGTGGAAGACTGATTTGCCATAGAATTCTTCAATACCCTCTATTTCTGGAATATTATCTTTTATCCCAGTTGCAATAAGAAGCTTTTTTGAATAGAACTTTTCCCCTTCATTATTTGTAATTTCAAAGCCTGTTTCAGTTTTGTCAATTCTATTTACTTCTGTCTGCATTTTCTTTACGTCATACTTTTTTAGTTCTTCAGCTCCTATATTAAGAAACTCCAGTGGTTTTATTCCATCTCGCGAAAGATAGCCATGCATGGCTTTTGTGTGGAAATTTCTTGGTTTTCCGCTATCTAAGACAAGTACTTTTCTGCGGCACCTGCCAAGAAAAAGAGCTGCATTTAAGCCCGCCGGTCCCCCTCCAATAATAATCACATCATACATATAAAAACCTTTCTATCTCACAAAAAAAAGGACAATTTTTCATACAAAGTGTTATTAGTAATGTTTAGCCATTTAGATAC
Organism: Bacteroidota bacterium; assembly: GCA_030706145.1. Lineage (GTDB taxonomy): Bacteria > Bacteroidota > Ignavibacteria > Ignavibacteriales > SURF-24 > JAUZPB01. Next base: position 17,859 of record JAUZPB010000042.1, on the reverse strand, counting down.
CTAAATTCAAGACTTCAATTTTTCATTTGAAATAGCAGCATAAAATAGGCTTAGTTTGTTTTGACTTGATATCAAAAACGAAAAAGGTTATATATTTTTCAGTGGCATAAAGTTAATAAAGACTCTGTCACCTGCATTAACTAAAATATTAAAGGAGTAAAAATGGGATTATTAGATAACATAGCCGGAGCTGCAGGCGGCTTATTTGGCGGCGGCAGTCAGGAACATTCAGGCCTGGCCTCTGCTTTACTACAAATGTTCTCGGGCAACCAGCATGGTGGATTTAACGGGCTTATAAGCTCATTTAACCAAAATGGACTAGGCAATATTATTTCTTCCTGGATAGGGCGCGGCGAAAACCAACCGATTTCGCAAGATCAGGTAAGGGAAGGATTTGGGAATGACAGGCTCCAATACTTATCTGAAAAAACCGGGCAGTCACCTGAAAGTGTAACCTCCGGATTAACTCAAATACTGCCAACAGTAATAGACAAGCTTACACCCGAAGGATCTGTCCCCCAGGGAGGACTGCTTGAAAAAGGAATTAGTTTTTTAAAAACAAAATTATAGTTTAAAATATTTTGAGCAGAAAATCCTTGCAGTATAAAATGTTCTAGAAGGTAAAAAAGAATTCCCAGGTCCTGCTTTTTTGCAGGATCCTGGAAACTTTATATAAGTCGTCTTTCAAATTAAACAAATAAGACTTTTTTTCTTTTTAAGCCCAGCATATAAGACCAAGATCAAATGGGCTAATTAGAAGAGGATGCTTAGGCAATATTCTAGCTGTAAAACCATACTGCCCGCTATTTGAAGAAATAATTGCTCCTTTATAAAGACAAGAGCCTGATTTTGATCCGGACTTATCAAATTCCATGTTTACAAATGTATTTGCATGAGCTATATCCTGTTTGTCAACAGAGCCATAATAGATCTGGACTTCTACATCCTCAGGAGATAAGCCACCAAGCTGTACTTCAGCTTTAACAATAAATTCAGTTCCAACCTTTACATCTGTAGCAGTCCCTTCATAACCTATACTTAAGAATCTGACTTGTCCCCAGTTATCTTTAACTTTTTTCTTCCATTCAGTTAAAGCTTTCACCTGGTGATAGTTATTTTTTGTCAGGGCTTTGCGGTTTTCAAAGGCCTGGTTGTAAAACTTAGTAAAATACTGTTCAACCATTCTGTTTGTATTAAAAACAGGTCCTAAAGACTTCATTGAAGCTTTCATTTTACCAATCCAAAGCCTTGGCAGTTTGTCTGTCGAGCGGTTATAGAACACAGGCACAATATCAGTTTCAAGGGCATCATAAAGCTGACGGGATTCAACTTCATTCTGATAATCAAGATCGAGATACTCCTCACCATTTCCAATTTTCCATCCAAGTTCTGGATCATAACCTTCATCCCACCATCCATCTAAGACGCTGAAATTAAGACCGCCATTAGCAATAACCTTCATACCAGATGTACCGCTTGCCTCCAGAGGGCGGCGAGGGTTATTTAGCCATACATCGCATCCTTCAACCATATAGCGTGCAACGTTCATATCATAATTTTCCAGGAAGACTACTCTTTTTCTAAATTGGTCTTCCTTAGCAATTTGAACAATTTCCTGTATGAGCTTCTTGCCCTCTTCATCCTTAGGGTGAGCTTTACCGGCAATAATGAGTTGAACCGGATGCTGTGCATTGTTTAGTATTGCAGCAAGCCTGTCAAGGTCTGTAAAGATCAGGTTTGCTCTTTTATATGTTGCAAATCTTCTTGCAAAACCTATTGTAAGAGCACCAGGGTCGAGTACTTCATTGGCAATTGCAATTTCTGTGTGAGATCCGCCGCGGGCAAGTACCTGTTTTCTAAGTCTGTTTCTGGCAAAAGCCACAAGTCTTTCGCGCCTTCTTTCATGAGTACGCCAAAGTTCAACATCAGGGATTTTGTCTATCCTTTGCCATATTGACTGATCCTCAGGCCTGTTAATGAATTTTTCGCCGAGGTATCTATAAAGCAGTTCAACCATATCAGTAGATATATGGCTTCTTGTATGTATGCCATTTGTTATATAATCAATTGGGATTTCATCAAAAGGCACTCCCTTAAAGCCTGATACCCACATCTTCTTTGATACCTCTCCGTGCAATTTACTAACACCATTAACATAACCAGAGGTATTCATTGCAAGGTGGGCCATATTGAAATTCATTGGTGGAGCATCTTTGTCGATAGTACCCAGTCTATAGAAAACCTTATCGGAGATCTTTAATTCGTGGCGGTAATAGTTGCCAAAATACTTTTCGACAAGATCATTAGAAAATACATCTATACCAGCAGGTACAGGAGTATGAGTTGTAAATATGTTTGAATAATAACCTAATTCTTTTGCTTCGTCAAAACTCAGACCATCAGTTGCAATGAGTGATCTCATTCTTTCAAGAGAAAGGAAAGCTGAATGTCCTTCATTCATATGGCAGACCATAGGTTTAATGCCCAAGGCGTATAATGCCCTAAGTCCACCAATGCCCAGTATCATCTCCTGCTGTATTCTTGTCTCTGAGTTACCGCCATAGAGAGTTCTGGTTATTTTTCTATCTTCCTCATTATTCTCATTTACATTTGTATCTAAGAGGTATAGAGGAATTCTGCCAATATCAATTTTCCAGATCTGGAAATAAACATTTCTATTTGGGAAAGAAAGAGGAATTTTTACTGGAACCTTTTTCTCATCAAGTATGAGTGTCATAGGAAGGTTATAAAAGTCATTTATCTCATATCTTTCCTGCTGCCATCCATCCGAGGTAAGGTATTGCTGGAAATAACCTTCTTTATAAAGTAATCCAATACCGACAAGAGGAAGGCCAAGATCACTCGTTGATTTCATATGGTCACCCGAGAGTATACCTAATCCTCCAGAATAGATCTGAAGACTTTCAGTTAAACCATACTCGGCAGAAAAATATGCCACATAAGGTTTTCCGTTGGTCTTAAAGTTTTTTTGGTACCATGTGATCTGTGATAAATACTCCTGCAACCCATCGTAGGCACGGTTCATATGTGCAATAAAGCCGTCATCATTTGCGACTTCCTGAAGTCTGTCCTGGCTAATTTTACCCAGCATTAAAATAGGATTGTGGTTTGTGGACTCCCACAGCTCGCGATCCAACCTTCTAAACAATTCGAATGCATCCTGATTCCAAGTCCAATACAAATTATAGGTCAGTTCTCTAAGTCTTTCCAGGTTCTGTGGAAGAGACGGGACAACATTAAAAGTACCAATAAAATTTGCCATCTATTATTCTCCGGTAAATTCCTTTTTTTTAATTTCGAATTACTATTTAAATTAAGTTTTAAATATAAAGAAAAACTTTCTTCAAAGGAAACTTTATATAATGCATAAAATTATGCTACTATATAGCGAAAAACAACAGAAATAAGAGAATTCACTGACTAGCCGCAAGTTGCAGCTATCATATACTCACAAAAAAGTGACTCAAATTAAACATACTCATAATGAAGTTCCTAGCTTCAGCCTTAAATTAAAGAAAAAAGAAGTTGCACCAAATTTCCTATTTTCCATCTTTGTTAAGATAACCGATGGGCCTAGTGAAACGGCACTTGAAGCCCAGGAATCGGCAATTTTCTGTATAAGAATATCAAAAATGTACTGAGGGTTTCTATCGGGACTTGAAGTAAGAGCATCAAATCGAAAATCAAAAGTACTGCCTGCTATTGTAAGCTCCCTTCCACTAAAACCAATGTGAGTTTCATCCAAATAGCGTGCAAGATACAATTTTGATCTTGTTGATCCCATGGTTCTAAAAGGAAACCGGAACTCCCAGTTAAGATAATTCCCTTTAATTATCATTGGTTTATAATCTCCATTTTGAGCCGATTCAATAGCTGTCATCTGTGCAGGAGAAGGGTCCTTAAGTGAACTTAGGTAACTAATTTCAAAAAAATTGCCTAGTGGAATTACATAACCCAGCTCATAACCTGCGCCAAGATAAAGGTTATTGTGATTATTGGTTTGCTTTATCTCGGTAAAAGCACTCACATTTCCGAAGCCTCCAAGTCTGAAGCCAAGGATATGAAAATTAGCCTCAACAAAGCCCGTTTCCAAAACTCCGGAATACGGGGTACCAAGTCCAATAGAAAAACCCACATCCTGCTTGATCGGAAAGCCAAATCTTTCTCCGCCAAAAATTTGCAGGTAAGGATTTATGTAATAAAGGTTTGAACTTATCTGCTGTCTTCTTGGAGGTTCAATAATCTTTTTCAGTTTTATTGAGCTTATTACTTTTGTAAAGACACTTGTAAGATTAATGTCATCGATTAAATTTATCTTAAAAGGATAGGTTGTAATAAGGGCTCTTGTTTCAGGCGTGAAAGAAAGGAAAGGATACAAATTCCCTTTTATCGTAACAGTCTGGTTATTTGGATCCCTTAGGTCAACAATAATTTCTGCCTTGGGATCAGGAGGATCAATAAAGACCTCCTCCTGAATTTTGACAAAAAGACTATCATTCAGAGGTTCCATCTGAAAATAGGTAATGGGCTCTTCATCTTTATCCTGTGCAAAAGATGCACAAGGAGCAGCCAAAAAAAGTACAAAGGTAAAGAACAGAGCGAATTTATAGAAAGATTTTACTATAAGCATCCTTTATCTCGAGAAACTTGTAAAGAAGAACGAATCACCGACCTGCACTTTTTCCTTAGTTACTTTATCAGATGCTAAAAAGAAGAAGTTCACCTTATATCTTCCCTCGCCATCTTTAAGAGGTTTAGTTCTATCGATCCATTCATCGAACCGTTGCTCATTTGATGCAATCTTCAGGCTTACGTTATAGACCAGATTTCCTTTACTATCCTTTACAGGGCCAGAGACACTTACCGGACCACTGTAAGTTATCTGCAGCTGGTCAGGTCTAACGTCCACTATAGTCACTTTATAAACAGTAGTCTTTTGTAAGTCCTGCACATAAATTTCCGAACCATTCATCTTGGAACTTACAGCTTCAATTTTTATCTCCGGAGGTCTTTTAGGCATGACAGGTATCTTCTGTTCTCTGCTTCCGAATCTGATAATAACTTCCTTCTGATTTGAAAGGTCGAATTTTTTCTCCTCCCCCGGGCCAACATTAGCAATTAGATTTCTGCTGGCAGGATCAAGTATCTGAGCTGGAAGGTTTCCCTTATTTTTTGCAATGTTCCATGTATTCTGAATAAAACTCTGTGACTCGGCCAGAGGAGATTGCATAGGACTATCATCCTTTATAGTGGCCTTTGTTTCAGGTTTTTGCGCTATGTTAGCCTGCAAGGTCTCTTGCGATTTTGAGGCTTTTTCGGAAAGCATTGTAACACTTTTACTAAGTGTCATAACTTTCTTTTTAAGTTCCGCATTTTCTGCAGAATAATCCTGCTGGACTTTAAGGTCAAACTTCAGGCCAAGTGCATTTAGCGAATCAATTACAGCCATAAGAGAATCGCGCACGCTAACCTTCAGGGCCTTATCTTTAGATACTACTTCTCCCAGGTCCAGATTAGCTCCTTTAATAGCCAGAACAGTAATAACGAAAATGTAGAGAACCTGGTATATAACAAATTTACTGTCTCTGTTTTTCTTTATCATGTTTATTGCCCTCTTACTTTTTTACAATCGATTCAAGACTGCGCAAAGCCTGTAGAGTCTTTTCATCTTTGAGGGCATTTGAAGCACTGGCAATTGATTCTGCCAGCACTTTCATTTCATTGATCTTTTGACTGTTTAGGGCTTGAAGGCTATTTATCTTATCAAGCACCTGGAAAGTAGAGCCGAAATTCTGCTGGATCTGCCTGCTTAACTCAACAGTCCTTACTAGTACTTCTTCATATTGCCTCAGGTCATCTAAGGACATATACTCTGAAACGGCAACAGCAGCATTTAGCCGGCTTGAAGATTCCAGCTGTTCAATTACTTTTTGAAAATGTTCAATCTGCGTTTGTGCATAGTATCTTGTTTTCAGCTCATTAGCTTTATTAATGATGTGTTGAAATTCAACGCTAAGCTCATCTAAAACAGGTTCAAAGAGTTTTCCTATTGCAAGTACTGTAAGGGCCTTTATTTCAAAAGGAACGGAAAGGCCAAGGAAAACTTCAGGTCCAAGTTTTATGCTTATCAGGAGTATAGCTGCACCAATTAAAGGTAAAGCCGTAGCAATACCGTCAATAACGCTTATAGATGCACCAATTATTCTATCAATAATATCTGACGAAGTAGATTGTTTTACCTCGCTTCTTAGTTCGACATATGCTTTATATGCGAACAAGATAAAAATAAAATAAACAATGACCGGCATCCACCAGAAACTGATGGATTCAAAACTCTGGTTGGCAGGATTCCAATTTGAGAATAATCCTTTGGCAATATTCATAGAAATATTTCCAAGTATAGGAACATGCGCTATATCAAGAAAGAATGTAAAGAATAGTGCTACAAGTGAGATAATAATATGCTTAGAGACAATTTTGAAGCTCAAATTTTTTAATTTTGCTTCCTTGAAACTGTCTATTTCTTTCTCAAGCCCATTAGATTTAAAGATATAATTGAATCCATTACTAGCCCCAACTTCAGCCATAATCTGCCTATCAGTCTCATTCATGTTTCTCATGCACGGCTCCGTTCGATTTATTAATTCTCTATTTATTGTAAAACATACATTAACCACTTATAGTTTTGATATTTATTTTATAACAAAACTCTGTACTTTAAATCACATAGTTTCCACGAGAATCCCACTGGTAAATCTGATCCCCCTCTTAAGGGGGTGTACCTCAGGGAACAAAGAGGCTTAAAAACTGGTCTTTCAAAAAAATGTATAAATTCTGGCACACTAATCATAGTGTATTTTGCTTTGCCCGGGATTTAGGCACATAAAACATATATATAGTATGGCAAGGTTTTTTCTTAAAGGAAAGTCGCTGCAAGGTGTGTAAAGGACACTAAATGTTTGATTTTACATAGAAAAAGGCTAAAACCAGTCTAAATGCAATAAATATAACTATATAGTTTTATTGTAATTTGTTTATATTTGTGCAATAAAATATTTCATTAGTATTGCAATTAATGGAAATTAAAAAAAAAGGTTGTTTTGATGCAAAGCTTTAAGATTGAATTCCTGGAGAAATACAATTATTTAGCCTCACTGGCGGAAAAGGCGCAGGAGCAATTTCCGGATGAAATTTGTGATTACATTGTCAATGAATTTGAACTGCAATCAATGGTATTATTCAAAGTTACTGATGATAATAATCTTTTAGTTCTTGGGAAATCTTCTTCAGCAAAAAAAAGCTATCTTAAAGGGGCCACATTCAGCTGTTCTGCGTGTAAACTACTAAAGGAACGTGAACCTGGGATCAGTTTCCATTCTGAAGCAGAATGTGAACTCCAGATCTCAGAGTTTGTTATTTATGAAGCCTGCATGACAACAAAGATATCTGAAAATCAAAACGTCTTTATTAAGTTGGCAAGAAAGACCCCATTTCTAAGAACAGACATCGATAGTTTTAAGAATGTAATTGCCTTTATTGGTACACTTCTTAAGATCTGGGCTTCGGCTAGGGGTGGAGAACTCGTTGTATCTGAAATATCTTGTCCAGAAATACTTAATGATATATCTCAGGAACTGCGTACTCCCGCAAACAGCATAATAGGGTTTTCTTCGCTTTTAATTGAAGATAGTCTTACATCTTCACAGTCTGAATATATCTCTATTATAAAAAATAATGCACAGAGCCTCTTATTTTTGATTAATGATCTTATTGATGTAGCAAAGATTGATTCAGGGAAAGTAAAGGAAAACAGGACATCAATTGACCTTAGGTCATTTTTAGAAGATCTGATCAAGATCTTCAGAGATAAAACAGATCCAAATAAACTCGAAATAATTTCTGATATTGATAAATCTTTGCCAGATAAAGTACTGGTTGATAGTCAAAGATTAAGATATATTCTTCAGAATATAATCAGCTTTTCAATCAGGATGACAGAGCATGGAAAGATTTGTATTCGTGTATCCTTATGTGGAAACAAACATGTAAGTTTTAAGGTAACTGATACAGGACGGGGTATTACTTCAGAGAAGCTAAAGAACATATTTGATCCTTTTGCATTCATTAGTAATGATACTTCAAAGAATTCTTTTAACTCCGGGCTAGGTCTTACGCTTGCAAAAAAATATATAAAACTCGTTGGCGGAGATATAACTGTCGATAGTACGGTTGGCAAAGGGACAATATTCAATTTTACAATTGGAGCTGAAACAATCTCTGAGATAGAAAAACAAATTCTGGATCTCCCTGCCCCAGGCAGCAAAAACAGGGTACTTGTAATTGAAGATGATTATGCAACTTCAAAACTCCTTAGCAATTATTTAAATAAATGGGGTTATGAGCCTACACTTGTAAATTCTGCAGAACAAACTTTAAGCTTAATCGAGAAAGAAAGTTTCCTTGCTATAATTATGGATATAGTCCTTCCAAATACGAACGGACTTGAACTGTTAAAGCAGATCCATGAGAATAAACATACAAAGAATACTCCTGTTATTGTCTGCTCAATTGAAGCTGAGCAGCAAAAGGCCTTTATGATGGGAGCAGTTGAATACTTTGTTAAGCCTATAAAATATAAATTCTTAGTTGAAGTTCTTCAAAGCTATAAGCTTAAAAAAGACTCCATGATACTGTGTGTTGATGACGATATACCGACACTAAACCTTGTGAAAGAGGCAATTGAAACTGCAGGCTATAATGCTATAGCAGAAAATGTTTCGGCCAATGTTATGCAAAGAATTGAGGATAAGGATATAGACCTTGCTATTGTAGATCTGGATATGCCCGATCCTAACGGCTTTGAACTAATAAAGCTTATAAAATCTAACAATAAATTTGCTAAGCTTCCGATCATAATCTATACGGGCAAAGAAAACTATGAAGAAGACTTAAAGAAAATTGATGGACTCTTTGAAGATCTTCTTGATAAAAAAAGCACAAATATTGAAGATCTTGCCCAGACAATAAATCAAATGATCAACCGCTATGATACTCCCTCAACACCAGAGGAAGTAATTGTTAAGGAAGATGTAATTAAGATACTGCTGGCTGAAGATTATAAACATTCACAGATAATAGTAACAAGGTTATTAAAGAAAAATAGCTTTGAGAATGTTGTTGTTGTTGAAAACGGTGAAGAAGCCCTCGAGAATGCAAAGAAGCAACAATTTGACCTGATACTTATGGATATGCAGATGCCTGTCATGAACGGGTTTGAGGCTACACAAAACATAAGACTTCTTCCTGGATATAAAGATACTCCTATAATTGCACTGACTGCCTTTGCAATGAAGGGGGATCGTGAAAAGTGCCTTGAGGCCGGGGCGACAGATTATATACCAAAACCCATAGACAGCAAGGAATTTATTGAGAAAGTAAAATACTATACGAAAAAATAATTCCATTTAGACTGAAATAATCTTAGCTGTAATAATTTTAGTTAAGAATAATTTTAGAGTTAAATAATTTTTTAGTATTTTTTTCACAGCACCCACTTCAAAAGTGGGTGCTGTTTGATTATACATTTAATTTACAAAAGTTAGAATCTGAGGAAAAATGATTAGTGAACATCCGAGAGTAAGATTTGCTCCAAGCCCGACAGGATACTTACATGTAGGAGGGTTAAGAACTGCTTTATACAATTATCTTTTTGCAAAGAACAATAATGGTAAGTTCATTCTTAGAATTGAAGACACTGATAGAAACCGTTATGTCGAAGGTGCCGTTGAAAACCTGATTGCAGCATTGAAATGGGTTGGGCTGGAATATGAAGAAGGCCCAGATAAAGGTGGTAATTATGGACCATATATGCAGTCTGAAAGGCTGGATATTTATAAAAAATATGCCCAAGAGCTCGTTGCACAAAAGAAGGCTTACTACTGCTTCTGTACCCCCGAAAGACTTAGTCAGGTAAGGGATGAGCAGCAAAAACAAGGCTTGCAACCAAAATATGATAAACATTGTTTAAGTCTATCTGCCGAAGAAATTGAAGAAAAGCTTAAAAATAACGTTCCCTATGTCATTAGGATGAATATTGAGCCCGATATGAAAATTGCCTTCGAAGATGTAATTCGTGGCAGTGTCGAATTTGACAGCAACATTATTGATGACCAGGTACTGATAAAAAGTGACGGCTATCCGACTTATCACCTTGCAAACGTAGTTGATGATCACTTAATGAAAATAACGCACGTCATCCGGGGTGAGGAATGGTTATCTTCTACTCCGAAACATGTTCTCTTGTATGATTTTTTCGGATGGGAAAAGCCGGTGTTTGCACACCTGCCTCTTTTGCTTAATCCAGACAGGTCTAAATTAAGTAAAAGACAAGGTGATGTTGCAGTCGAAGATTACAGAGCAAAGGGATACTTAAAGGATGCTCTTGTTAACTTCGTTGCTCTTCTTGGTTGGAATGCTGGAGACGATAAGGAGTATTATGAGCTTGAAGAGATGGTAGAAAAGTTCTCTTTAGAGAGAGTAAATAAGTCAGGGGCAGTATTTAATATTGAAAAGCTAAACTGGCTTAATGCTGAACACTTAAGAAAAAAGCCGGATGAAGAATTGCTTAGTATGCTTAAAGATGAGCTAGAGGTTTCGAAATACAAAGGTAAAATTTTCAGCGATAAATATTTACTTCTTGTGATTGAAGCGATGAAAGAAAGAGTCTCTTTTGTGAAAGAATATATAGAAAAAAGTCCATATTTCTTTGAAGCACCTGAGGAATATGATCAGGATGTGATCAAAAAAAGATGGAAGGAAGGTTCAGCCGAAAACATATTAAAACTTGCAGAAAAATTCTCAGCCCTTCAAGATCCAGTAAAAGAAGACTATGAGACTGCATTAAGACAGACAGCCGAAGAATTAGGCATTGGGACAGGCAAACTAATTCATCCTGTAAGGCTTGCTGTTTCAGGAGTTGGCGGAGGTCCCGGACTTTTTGATATATTATATATCATCGGTAAAGATGAGACTATTTCCAGGCTGAAAAGAGCCGCAGAAAAAATAAAGATCTGAGTAAATAAATTCTGAACAAAATCTGAAAGAATATCCAATCAGAGGTAAGCAAAATACTTATGGAAAAAACAAATAAAGATAATTTAACGGATAATAAATCCAATGGTGAAGAGACCTCTTCAGAGAAGATGAACAATTCTTCTGCTCCAGTACAGGATTTTATTCGAACCATTATTGCCGAAGACGCAAAGACAAATAAATTTTTTGGAAAGGTTCATACACGCTTTCCTCCCGAGCCAAATGGCTATTTGCACATTGGACATGCAAAATCCATATGCCTTAATTTCGGTATCGCTTTAGAAAATCCTGGCGGGCAGTGTAATCTAAGGTTTGACGATACTAATCCAAGTAAAGAAGATGTTGAATATGTTGAATCTATTAAAGAGGATGTACACTGGCTTGGATTTGACTGGCAAGACAGGATGTACTACGCATCAGATTATTTTGGCAGGCTCCATGATTTTGCCGTACAACTAATAAAAGAAGGTAAAGCATACGTCTGTGATCTGAATGCAGAGGAAGTTCGCCAGTACAGAGGTACTTTAACTGAGCCTGGCAAAGACAGCCCATACAGAAACCGTTCGGTAGAAGAAAACCTGGACCTTTTTGAACGAATGAAAAAAGGAGAATTTGAAGACGGATCAAAGACATTGCGTGCTAAAATAGATATGGCTTCACCTAATCTTAATATGCGTGATCCTGTAATTTACCGCATACTAAGGGCAAAACATCACAGGACAGGCGATGAATGGTGCATTTATCCAATGTATGATTTTGCTCACGGATTAAGTGACTCAATTGAAGGTATAACACATTCAATTTGTACGCTGGAATTTGAGGCTCACCGCCCATTATATGACTGGTTCTTAGATGAGCTTAGAGTTCCTCATCATCCTCAGCAGATCGAGTTTGCCAGATTAAACTTAACTTATACTGTTATGAGTAAACGTAAATTACTCGAACTTGTAAAAGAAGGTCATGTAAGGGGCTGGGATGATCCAAGAATGCCTACCATCTCAGGCCTTAGAAGACGAGGTTATACACCTGAATCTATAAGAAACTTTTGCGAAAGGGTTGGAGTAGCAAAAAGAGAGAACATGATAGATGTTGCTATGCTTGAGCACAGCATTAGAGAAGACTTAAATAAACGTGCCTTAAGAGTTATGTCTGTATTAAATCCTCTTAAAGTTGTAATTGACAACTACCCCGATGGACAGGTTGAGGAGATGGAAGCTATAAATAATCCAGAGGATATTACAGCAGGAACAAGAAAGGTTCCTTTCTCTAAGGTCATTTATATTGAGAAGGATGATTTCCGAGAGGATCCGCCGAAGAAATTCTTCCGCCTTTCCCCTGGAAATGAAGTTAGATTAAGATATGCTTACATTATCAAATGCGTTGATGTTGTAAAAGATGAAAAAGGTGAAATAACAGAGCTGCACTGCACGTATGACCCTGAGACAAAAAGCGGTTCAGCAAACAGCGGGCGCAAAGTAAAAGGAACAATTCACTGGGTATCGGCCGGGCATGCTGTTAAAGCTGAATTAAGATTGTATGACAGACTATTTTCAGTTGAAAATCCTGGAAATGTTGAAGAAGGACAGGATTGGAGAAGCTTTATTAATGAGGGTTCTTTAGAAATTATACCAAATGCTCTTGTAGAACCTGGACTAAAAAATGCAGTTCCTGGAACACGTTACCAGTTTGAAAGGCAGGGTTATTTTTGTGTGGACCCCGATTCATCTGAAGGTAAACCAGTCTTTAACAGAACTGTAACTTTAAGAGATAGCTGGGCAAAAATAGAGAAAACACAAGCCTAAAAAAATAAATATTTCATGCAAAGGAATAATATAGCGGAACAATAGTTCCGCTATATTTTTTTATAGGCGCTTTATTTTAGTATACAATTTATTTTATATACACTGATTGTAAGTACCATTAGTACTTGTATCTAACCCACTGAACAACTTCTGACCACTTAGGCTTTTTTCCACTCATAAGTATACCGACGCGGTAGATCTTAGCTGCCAGCATAAAGACCAGGATCATTGTTAATATATTAATGCCAAATGAAAGAATGATCTGCCAAAGTGGGACCTCCGTTAAGGTCATTCTTGCAGGCATAACCATAATAGATGAAAATGGAATAATTGAAGAGAACTTTGCAAGACTGCTTCCAGGATTATTAACCAAAGAGATTGCAATGAAAAACGGAATCATGATAAGCATCATCAAAGGCCACATGCCCGACTGCGCATCCTGCTCATTGTCAAAAATAGCTCCCATTGCAGCAAAAAGTCCCATAAAAGTAATAAGGCCTACCAGATAATTAAGAAGGAAATAAAGCAGCTGACTCATACTTAACTTTAATATTAAGTCCTCGGGGAGTAAAAACCAGCTTGTCGAAATCAGTACCATTACAGGCGAAAGCCAGATAGCCATCTGAACAAGACCTGTAATTGAAGTTCCGAAAATTTTCCCTGTCATAAGTTCCCTGCTATTTACAGAAGATAAAAGAACTTCAACAATGCGGTTATTTTTTTCCTGTACAACCGAACGCATCATTATTTGACCGGTCATAAGCAGGCTGAAATAAAGCAAAAATGAGAAAAGAAATGAAAGGACAAGATTACCTGATCCCTCATGCTCAATTGTGTTGTCTTTCGAGACCCTGAAGCCATTAAAATCTACGCCAAGGCTTGCAAACTCTACATCCTTTTTAGAGAAATCCTTATTCTTAAAATAAATATCGACTAATGCTTTATTTATAGGATCTTTTAATTTCGAAGAGAGATTTACATTATTCGGGCTTTTTGAATAATACTGAATCTTTTTATTCTTCAGGACATTCTCAGGCAAAAATAAAATGCCGGTAATCTTATCACCAATTAAATCACCTTTTACTTCTTTAATATATTTTTCAAAAGCTGTCGAATCCATTGTTTTATATTCAAATGAATAATGGCCATTCTTTACAAAAGCAAGTGAGGAAAGTCCTTCACTCAGTTTTTCGGTCATTATATTTGAAGTTGTAACTATTCGTATCTTTGTATTGTCATCACTTCCGACAGTCATTAAAAAAGTCTGAAGAGCAAGAATTCCAAACATAAAAATTGGTATAAGGAGGGTCATAATAATAAAAGCTCTCGAAAAGAGTTTTTCTCTTAACTCTCGCTTTAGAATTGTATTCATTCTTTGGTTAAACATTATAGACCTCCTTTTTCCTATCTACGGAGCCATCATTTCCAGCAAGTTCAAGGAATATCTCATTTAACGATATTTCATTTGCATCAAATCTCTTTACAGTAATATCATTTTCAACAAGCAGTCTAAGCAATTCTTTTGTATGCTGTGGCTCTTTGACTCTTATTCCGGTTACATTTCCAAAGTCCATTATCTTTTCGATTATTGGATTTGTTTTCAGGAAGGAAATATCTCCCTGATATGAAAGGCTGACGTTCTTCTGCGAGTATTTTGATTTTATTTCATCCAGGGCTCCGTTTAGGATGACTTTCCCTTTGTCTATCATTGCAATATGGTCACACATTTTCTCTGCAAAGTCCATAAGATGAGTTGAGAGAATAATTACTTTCCCCTTTTCTTTGAGCTCCAGAATTATCTCCTTTAATAAATTAGTATTTACAGGATCTAGTCCGGAAAATGGTTCATCAAGAATAATAAAATCAGGATCGTGCAATATAGTCGTTATAAACTGAACTTTTTGCTGGTTACCTTTTGAAAGATCCTCAATTTTCGAAAGTTTTCTATCAGAGAGCTGAAATCTTTCCAGGTATTCAAGTGCTTTTCTTTCAACAGCTTTTCCTGATTTCCCTTTTAGCTCGGCAAAGAAAAGGAGAGTTTCCAAGACTTTCATTTTCTTATACAATCCCCTCTCCTCAGGCAGATATCCAACCCTACTGTTAAAATCCTGCCCAACTTTAACTCCTTGAAAAACAACCTCGCCGCTATCGGGAAGATAAATGTTCATCATCATTCTAATCGTTGTGGTTTTCCCGGCGCCATTTCGGCCAATTAAACCAAAGATAGAATGCTCAGGCACAGCAAAGCTTGCATTACTTACTGCCTTTATATTTCCAAAGGACTTGCTAAGGTTTCTAACCTCCAAGGCATTCATATATATGATCCTTAATAATTAAAAAAAATAGGAGCTCAAAAATATCGGAAGCTTTTATATTGGATATAAAACAAAAATAATATAAAGACTATCTTAAAGAAAGGTTTTTCTGATTTTTCTAATCTTTAATTGAAACAGCCCTCTCGTTCAGAAAATAAATGAACTTTCTGTTTTTAAGCTTTTCCTTTGTCCCATCAAACCTGAATACCTCATCATAGGTCCACTGTTCTAGTTTTCCACTGCTATTCATATCTGAAATGATCAAAAGAGGCTCACCCAAAGCCTTTTTAACCATTGATTTAGTCATACCTGCTGTAACATATCCTTTGGGTACAGTATCGATTACCTCGAATTTATATTTACTGTTTTTATTATCTAAATAATCACCAAAAGATACTACGACAGCCCTTGTATCACTTGCAATAAACTTCCCATTTACAAAATCCCCAGTCAAATTAAAGCCTGTACGTTCATCTCTATATTGCCTGCCAACAATTACAAGTACCGGCATTTTCCTAATGTGCGAAATTAACGGATCGTACTTTTCCAGTGGCAAAAGGAAATGAACCTTGTTAAGCTGAACCCTTTCATACAATGAAATGACATATTCCAGGTCATAATGAAACTGGGCCGTATCATCTGGTCCTGTCCAAACAGATTTGGTTTGAATCATATTTGAAAACACAAGAAGTGAATCTTTAACGAAAAGTGAGTCAATATAGACATGCTTTCGAACTTTTTTATATTCGCAGCCGAAAATAAGAAAACCAATAATGAGCACCAATGTAAGCGACAGGAAATATTTCTTCATAACTAAATAAACCGGAATATGAGAACTATATTTTTAGAGTTTTACTTTTTATGCTAAGGAAAAGGAGTTCAATACCAGCTTAGATTAAACCTCAGCAAACAGTAAATGTTCCTGTCAGTTTACATTTTGTCTTGCTATAGTTAAACAGGAGGTTCACTTATTCCAGTAAGTTCAAGACTCAAGTCCCAAAGCATAGAGCGCTCCTTTTGGTTATAAGCGAAAGAAGCAGCTTCTGTTCTTTCTATGTATTTATCTATAGTCCTGACAGATTCCTTTTTGCCTTAACTATAGACCCTTAACGAATTTCCGCTTAGAGAGGTATTATATTTTGTAAGGTTCCTCGTTGCCGGTCCATTGATTACATTACCGTTTGTATCGAAGTTAGAACCGTGATTTGGGCAGTGGAACCTGGTTGCTGAAGCTTGATAATTAACCGTTGTACCCTGGTGAGTGCAGGCTTGTGAGAGGGCAGAAAACTGCGTCTGGCTTACCCTTGCAATCACAATTCCATTTTTATAGATATATCCTCCAACGCTATTTAACGCACTCCCCTCCTGTGAACTAAGATCCACAGTAAAATCAACATTTGTTGGAGCTGTTATATCATTACTAGAACCTTGATTACAGTTAAAAAGACAAGTACTTAAGGCCGTAAAAGCTGCAATCTTTCCTGAGACAATGAGAAATTCCTTACGATCCATAATAGCCATCCCCTTCTTATTTGTAAAACTTCATAACTTATACTGTTAACACTATCAATATATATTTACATATCTAAACTATTTAGTATTTAGCCCTAATAGATATAATATTAATTTTATAGTTACCTGTCAAATCTAGCTGTAGTTAAAAGTATATAGAATAATAATTGTATGACGATAGTAGGAAGCTTTGTAGAATTTAATCTGAAGTAAAATATTGTTTTTAGGTTTAGAGGTCAGCTAAAGAAATTTAGCTGTTCAGATTGGAATAAAGAGTCAAAGGAAATTCCAAGCAGGTTAAGGAGTGAATCGGCAATAGGTTTTATCTGTTTATCAATATAGTGATTATAGTCAAAGTCATTATGTTCGAGTTCGACAGGAATAGGGCCTCTTTTTGTAATGACATAGTAAACCGTGCCATTAGTCCTGTTTATTAGGCGTGCAGCTTTAACATGAGGCGGAACATTTTTTACATAATCTTCTGTATCTTTTCTAAGTCGTTTTTTATAAATAAGCTTATCGTCGAATTCACCATTTTTAACTTTTGTAACGAAATCCTGTATCCATATTTTCACATCAAGGTTATTAAAAACTCTTTTGTATAATTCTTCCTGAAAGTCTTTTGCAAGCTTCGTCCAATCTGAACGAACGAATTCCATTCCAACAAACTCTATTTCGCTATTGCCACCTTTTTCAATTAACCCTGCATAACGTTTTTTTGCGCCATAATCCCCTCCCCTGGCAGGATTGATTGTAAAGCGGGTATAGATCTTTTCAAACTCAATCTCAAGGAAAGATTCTGTATTAAAATCATCAGATAATCTTTTTTGCCAATATTTGTTTAGCTTTACAGCCAGGTTTTCCCCTACCGTAGAAAGATTATTATTTTCCTCTTCTTTTAGTTTTACGAATAAAGAATCCGTATCACCATAGATCACTTCATAGCCAATGTTCTCAAAAAACTCTTTACTGCCTAGAAGTAACCAATGTCCAGTCGTTGTAATGGCAGAAGCAAGGTCGGCCTTATAGAACCTGCATCCGCTAGAACCCATAACTCCATAGAAGCTATTCATCAGTATTTTAATTGCCTGAGAGAGGTGTCTGTCGCCTTTTTTCTT
>JAUZPB010000041.1 GCA_030706145.1 Bacteroidota bacterium | reverse complement strand
ATAATTACCAATAGCGGGTCAACAATTTCTATAGGTTTAGTTTCTAAAAATCTTAGGATAAGCAAAAAAACTGCTACATCGAACCGATTTTTCCAAGGCTCAATTTAATATAAATGCCATTTATTTGCCAGTATTTTATTCCCATGGTTTATAAACATCACAAAGCTACGTCTTATTGTTGAGTCAATGGATTCAAATATAGAAAAGGAGAACAAACTACTAGGCTATTGAAATAAGCATTAAATGTGTTATTTTGTCCACTGGAGTTTTATATAACAATAGTTTTATTTTACAATAAGTGGAAAAAATAAAGATGAGCCAGCCAAATCAGCAAAATGAAGAGAGTGAAAATAAAATGTCCTTTGATGAAGAATACTATTTAAATGAAACCTTTAATGGTAAAGATCTTTCAGAAAGCGAGCTTAAGGAAATAGAATTTACAGGATGTACTTTTGAAAAAGTTAACTTTGAGAAGACAAAATTAAAATATGTAAGGTTTGAGAACTGTACTTTCAAAAGTTGCAATCTTGGGCTGGTAAAACTAACAGGCAGCAGATTTATTGACTGTGAGTTCTTTGATTGTAAAATGATCGGTATAAACTGGACAGAAGCAGAAGAACCGGTGAAGATAAAAGTTGAAAGCAGTAAAATAGACTACTCCATATTTTTTGCAATGGATCTAAGGCGCATTGAAATAACAGAATGTGAGGCCCGGGAAGTTAATTTTGAAAATGCAGATATAAGCAAAGGAAAATTTAACGGGACCAATTTTATTTCAAGCAAATTTAAGAATACCAACCTTTCGGCCTCTGACTTCAGGGAAGCTAGCAACTATGACATTAATCCTGAATTCAACAAGATAAAGAAGGCAAAGTTTAGTATGCCCGAGGTAATGACTCTTCTGCAATGCTTTGATATAGAGATAAGCTAGAGCAGGATGGGGGACTTGACGGGGACTTGGGGATGGGGGGACAAGGGGCTTCTGGGACAAGGGGCGCTGGGAAGGGGTGACTTGGGGACAAAGACAAGGGGCGTTGGGACTTGACGGGGACTTGGGGATGGGGTGACAAGGGGACATGGGGAAAAATTGTGGATCATTCCTGGAATAATTTGGCAAGCTGTGTCCTGTTTTTTATGCCAATCTTAGCATAAATGTTATACAAATGGTTCTTTACAGTGCCAAGCGATATAAATAAAGTATCGGCAATTTCCTGATTCGATTTTCCGGCGCATACAAGATGGATTATTTCAAGTTCCCTTTTGGAGATCTGATACTTTTCTATGTTGGATCCAATAGATGACCTTTCTGCTTCTGTTGACTCTTCGCATCTGTTTAATGAATCTAAATACTTCAAAGCCCAAAATATTATCAGGCAGTTATACATAAGATCCATTACATTGTAAGAAAATTTAGTCGCAAGTGGAGGTAATACATTAAAAGGATAGAAATTTAGGAAAACAAAAATATTGGTGACGCTAAAGGCAATGAAAAGATTGCTAAGTATCTTTAAGGCCTTTCTCCTTTCATGAAATTTCTCCGAAATTGACTTCCGGCCGATGAAAATTGAATACCCCAAAACTGTACCTAAGCCTGCAAACACCAGAATAAGAGAGGAAAAGAAATACAAATTTGGTATTAGTCTTAGTACTCTTACTATAAAAAGGAAAACCAGGTATAGCATTACTGCAGTAAAAAGATACCTGAACCACCTTTTTTTCCTTAGCTCTTCAGTAATGCCTAAAAAATTGTATGCCATCTGGGCATAAGAAAGAGCCCAGATAAGATATGTTGCCAAGGCAAATATATTTATAAAATAAAGTATGCTAAGTGTGAAAATGTTATTTGAAACAACCTTCCAGAAGAAAAAATCCAGAAAATCCGTAACAGCTGAAAGTATAAGTGTCAGATTATAAAAAACTGCCTGCTGAAAAAAAGAGCGGCGGATCTGAGAAGATACAAGGCTCACTTTCCTGAAAATAATAAACAGCGCAGCTAATCCAACTGTGAAATTTAAGAAGTGGAAAAGTATTACAAGGCTGTTTACTAAAATGTCGGTCTTTAATAACTGGCTCATATTTTTTATCGCATCAATTTGGACAAGAAAAATAACGGCTGGTGCAATTCTTTAGAACTAAAATAAACGAAATTTGCGAAATTTCATAGAATTTTGTTCAAAACGGAACTTTCTGAAAAACTTACCTATGAAATTTGAATATTTATGGAAAAGTTAGACTTCCAGCCAGAGAAAATCCTCATTCCTATATCAAACTCCATCAAATATGACCAAAGTTTTGGGAAAATCCTTCTTCTTTACTGCAAAATGTGACTTTAGTTATACTAACTATTACCCGATTTAATAGTCTTAATTATCAAAATGCTGGATAAAAGAAGGGCTTTTGTGCCCAATTCTTTAATTAGAGGTAATTAACAAAAAGATCTATCAAAAAAGAAGGAGAATCAGAATGAAGCTGGCAAGAGCAATTTTCTTATTACTATTAGCTCTTTTCCTTAGCCCCTGCATTGGAAAGGCAGAAGATATGAAAACCGGCCAAACATATGAAGGCTTCAAACTGCTTGAAAAGCGGTTTGTGAGCGAAGTCAATGCCGAGTGTTTATATTTTATTCACGAAAAAAGCGGGGCAAGGCTTTTTAAAATAAAAGCACAGGATGACAATAAAACATTCGCCATTGCATTCAGGACGGACCCTGAATCAAATTGGGGGACTCCACACATTATTGAGCATTCGACTCTGAATGGTTCAAAATCATTTCCAGTAAAAAGCCCTTATGATGTCCTTCGCAAGGGATCACTTCTAACATTTATTAATGCCTTTACTGGTCAGGATATGACGTGTTTTCCTGTAGCCAGCAAAAACAACAAAGATTATTTCAACCTGATGCATGTTTATCTGGATGCAGTATTTCAGCCTAATTTCAAGACAGATACAAGAATATTAAAACAGGAAGGGTGGCACTATGAAATGGAGAGCAAAGATGGACCAATTTCCTATAAAGGAGTTGTATATAACGAAATGAAAGGCGTTTACTCAAATCCAACAGGTGAATTAAACTACCAGGTAAACAGACTGCTCTTTCCTGATAACGGCTACAGGTTTTCCTCCGGAGGATATCCAAAGGATATACCTGGTTTAACACAGGAGGCATTTGTAAAATATCATAATAAATACTATCACCCCTCAAACTGCTACATTTTACTTTATGGTGATGCAGATATAAATAAAGAATTAGAATTTATAAATAAAGAATACTTAAATAAGTACGAAAAAGCAGTTCAACCGGAAGTCTTTCCTATACAGAAACCCTTCCCTGCCCTGAAAAGTGTAACTCTGCCTTATGCCGTAAGCGAAGGTATGGATACCTTGAACCAGACATATCTTTCTTTTTCAGTTGTTGTAGGCTTAAATACAGACAGAGCATTGGTAATGGGGTTAAATACACTTTGTGATGTCCTTGTAAATCAGGAAGCAGCTCCTATCAGACTTGCACTTCAAAAAGCAGCTATAGGCAGTGAGGTAACAGCTACGGTAGATGAAATGCACCAGAACGTTTTCGGAATAACTGTTCAAAATGCAAATGGAAGTGATAAGGACAAATTCTTAAGCGTGATCCTTCAGACACTAAAAGAAGTAGCAGAAAAAGGAATAGATAAAAAAGCCATAGAAGGATCACTTAACAGAACCGAGTTTTCTCTTAGAGAAGGAAATAACTCGCAGCAGGGACTAAACTATGCTTTCCAGATATTGCCGGGATGGTTTTTTGCTAATGATCCTTTTTTAACTCTTGAGTATGAAAAACCTTTGGCTAAGGTCAAAACAGCACTAACGGGTGATTATCTTGAAAGAATAATAAAAGAAGAGATACTCAATAATCCACATTCATTACTTATATCGCTTGAACCAAAACCCGGATATGATAAACAGTTAAATGCTCAAACAGCCCTTGAACTGGATAAATTTAAGTCGAGTCTGAGTGAAGAGGAAAAAGATAAACTAATAAAAGAGACAAAAGATCTCGTAGCATATCAGAAAAGAGAGGACTCTCCTGAAGCTTTAGCCACGGTTCCCATGCTTGAAAGAAAGGATATTAACCCGGCTGCCGATTGGTATGAATTAAATGAAAATATAGTTGAAGATGTTCCGGTGCTTTCCTATGAAGCATTTTCAAATAATGTTGTCTATACAAGGCTATTTTTCGACTTAAGGGTCCTTCCGCAGGAGCTATTACCATATGCTGCAATTCTGACTGAAGTACTGGGAAATCAGAATACAAAGACGTACTCATATGGAGATCTGAATAACCAGTTGAATATCAGTACAGGAGGTTTTAGCGCCTTTATAAACACTTATGCTGAAAAGAGGGATGATAATAATTTAATACCAAAGTTTGTTGTAAGCTCCAAGGCAATGGATAACAAAACAAATGAAATGTTTGACCTTATAGGTGAAATTCTTAACAGGACAAAATATGAAGATACAGACAGGCTGAAAGCTATTCTTTTAAGATACCAATCACGTTTAGATGCACAGGTAAAAGAAAATGGACTAACCTTTGCGCAGATAAGGACTCTTTCATATTTCACAAACATGGGTATGTTCAATGAGCTTACAGGTGGAATAAGCTATTACTGGCTTATAACTGATCTTGCCAGAAATTTTGATAAGAGATCTGATGAAATTAAATCAAATTTAATTAAAACGGCTTCACTTCTATTTAATAAGAATAACATGACAATGCTCATTACATGCAGTAAGGGCGACAGATCAGAATGCCAGGAAAAAATAGGAAAATTTATCACTTCTTTTGATTCAAAACCCACACTTCTAAATAAATGGAAGTTTTCTTTCCAGAAAAAAAATGAAGGTCTCCAGACCCCCTCTAAGGTTCAGTATGTTGTAAAAGGCTATAATATTAAAAAGCTGGGATTCGACTGGAACGGAAAAGTAAAAGTACTTAATCAGATAATCTCAAGAGACTGGCTGCATAACAGGATAAGAGTTATTGGCGGGGCTTATGGAGGCTTTAGTAGTGTTGATGACCTTGGTAACTTTGTCTTTATGTCCTACAGAGATCCAAACCTTAAAGAGACTCTCGAAAACTACAATGCTACAATTGAATACTTAGACAAGCTTCAGCTAAAGGAAAAGGATATTACACGCTATATAATAGGAACAATTGCCGCAATGGACGCTCCCCTGTCTGTTTCACAGAAAGCTAATACAGCCATTACAAATTATTTTAACAATGTAAGCCGGGAAGATCTGCAGAAGCTTCGTGATGCGGTCCTTAATACTTCTATGGATGACATAAAAAGTCTAAGAAAAATGATAAAAGCAGTACTTGAGCAGAATGCTTACTGCGTATATGGAAACGACGAAAAAATCAGTGAGCAGAAAGATCTCTTTGGCAGTATAGAAAAGATCATAAGATAATATTCAAAAAGAAATAATATAGAGTGAAAAACAATGAACAGAATAAAACTTTTTAGCATTATTATAGCTCTTTTATTTGCCACAGGAATAACTGCACCTCAAGAAAGCATTTCTGATATAAGGGCCATAAAGGAAATTGATTCCTTTATTGATACAGCAATGCAAAAGTGGGACATACCCGGACTTGCAGTAGGAATTATTAAAGATGGCAATGTCATTTACAGTAAAGGGTTTGGATATAAAGACCTAAAGACAAAAGAAAAAGTAACACCTAAAACACTGTTTTCAATAGGCTCATCTTCTAAGGCCTTTACAGCAACTCTGGCAGCTATGGCTGTAGAGGAAAAGAAAATGAGTTTTGACGTCCCTCTTGAAAACTATTTTCCTGATTTTAAGATGTACGATTCACTTATTAGTGGAAAAGTTACACTAAGGGATTTACTTACACACCGTACAGGCATACCCCGGCAGAAGTTCTTTAGTTTGAATCCACCTGCTGACAGGCGCGATGTTCGTAGATGCTTCAGGTACTTTGAACCTAATCTGGATTTTAGAACATTGTGGCAATATTGTAATGAAGCCTACACTGTAGCAGGAGATATGATTGCAGAAAGAGAGGGTACTACCTCCTGGGAAGACCTAATAAGAAAAAGAATACTTGATCCTCTTGAAATGAAAAGTACTCAGCTTTCTTTTAATGATATTATAGACAAAACAGATTGTGCAACGCCATACATAATCTGGGATAAAGATCCTGAGAAGATGGAATTTCACAATGCATATATACTAGGAGCTGCAGGCTGCATTATTTCAAATGTAGATGATATGTTAAAATGGGTAGAGTTCAATTTGAATAGTGGAAAGGTTCACGACAGCTCTCTTATAAGTCCAAGAAGCTTACAGCAGTTACAATCTCCCCAGGTAGTTATTCCAGGACAAACCCCGAGGTCCGAGATATCATATGCTAACTATGGAATGGGATGGATGATTGATTACTACAGGGGTTATCTGCACATATACCATGGTGGGGTTTTATACGGCTTTACTTCAAAGGTTACTTTTATGCCCAAAGAAAAAATTGGGATAGTAATTCTTGCAAATCTAAACGGGACCCCCTTTGTTGATGTTTTGGAAAGATATATGATGGATAAAATTCTGAAACTTGATCCTATAGATTGGCAGCAAAAAGCACTTGCACTCTATGAAGCGCAGATGAAACAAATTTTGGAGGAGGAAAAAAATAATAAAGTTGAAAATGCAAAGGTGCCATCTCTACTTCTAGAGCAAAGTGCAGGGACTTATGTAAGTCAGGGTTATGGATCTTTATGTGTTAAAGTTGAAAATGATTCATTAAAAGTAAAAGTAGACAATTATGATTGTCCCTTGAATTATATGGGGGAAGATGCATTTGAATTATATCATCCTGCAGAGCATGCAGGATGGAAAACTGTTTTTATTAAAGATATGAATAACAGAGTAAATGCTCTGTCGGTTGAGGTTAGTCCAAATACAAAGCCTGTTGTATTTCAAAAACAAATGTAATTAAGTGTTTTGTAATTCAGTTTTTGTAATTCAATCTTTTGTGTGATCTAGTTTTCTACAGTTTAAATAAACAAATATGGAGTCTGCAATGAAACGTTCTTTAATTATACTTATTACGACATGCTTTCTTGTAGCATTATCATTTACTTTAGCTAATGCAAAAGATACAAAGAATCCACTACTGAAGCAGTGGAATACTCCGTTTAATACTCCCCCATTTAAGCAGATAAAAACCAGTCACTATCTTCCCGCTATTGCTGAAGGAATAAGGCAGCAGAAAGAAGAAATTGATGCAATTGTAAACAGCAGTGAAAAGCCAACCTATAAAAATACTATAGAGGCCATGGAAAAGAGCGGCCGCCTTCTTATTAAGGTCAACAGAGTCTTTGATGCAATGAATTCTGCAATAACAAATGAAGAGATGCAGAAGGCAGCTGAAAAGATTGTTTCGCTAATATCAAAGCACACTAATGATATCTATCTGAATGATAAACTATTTAAGAGAATAAAATCAATTTACGATGAAAAAGAAAACCTCGGTCTGACTGAAGAGCAAAAAACTGTTCTTCAAAACTATTACCTGGATTTTACAGGAGGCGGAGCAAACTTAAATAGTGATGATAAGGAAAAGCTTAGAAAAATTAATGATGAGCTTGCACTGCTCGTCCTAAAGTTTGGAAATAATGTTAGAAAAGAAAATTCAAAGTTTGAACTTGTAGTTGATAACAAAAGTGATCTTAAGGGATTGCCTGATGCATCTGTGCAGGCTGCCTTTGAGAAAGCAATGGCCAAAGGCATTAAGGGCAAATGGATATTTACAATTGATAAGCCAACTCTAATTCCCTTTTTGCAATATTCAGAAAATAGAGGGTTAAGAGAAAAGATGTACAAGGCATATATGTCACGTGGCAATAATAACGATGAACTAGACAATAAAAAAATATTCTCCCGCATTATATCACTCCGTGTAGAAAAAGCAAAACTGCTTGGCTATAAAAGATATTCTGATTTTGTATTGCAAAGGAGAATGGCTAAAACACCTGAGAACGTAATGAAGTTTTTAAATGAGCTTTGGAGTCCGACAGTTAATAGAGCAAAGTCTGAAGCCGGCGAAATGCAGAAAATTATTGATCAGGAAGGAGATAATTTTAAGCTGCAGCCATGGGACTGGTGGTTTTATGCCGAGAAGGTAAAAAAGAATAAATACAGCCTGGATGAAGAGATGCTGCGCCCATACTTCAAACTGGAAAATGTTATAAATGGAGCCTTTACTGTAGCAAACAAGCTATGGGGCATAAAATTCATCGAAAGAAAGGATATACAGATATACCATCCTGAAGTTAAAGTCTATGAGGTAAAGGAATCAAGTGGAAAACATATAGGAATACTCTATACAGATTATTTTCCGCGTGAAAGCAAGACCAGCGGAGCATGGTGCGGAGCATTCAGAGAACAAAATATGTTAGATGGTAAATCTGTTACTCCTCTGGTCTATAACGTAGGCAACTTTTCAAAACCAACGTCGGATAAGCCGGCGCTCTTAAGTGTTGACGAAGTAAGAACTCTTTTTCATGAGTTCGGTCATGCCCTGCATACACTCTTTCAGAATATTCATTATCCAAGTGCAGCGGCAGTTCCTGCTGATTTTGTAGAGCTCCCTTCACAGATAATGGAAAACTGGTCTATTCAGCCGGAAGTACTTAGGATGTATGCAAATCACTATAAAACAGGCCAGGTAATTCCACAGGAGCTTATAAGTAAAATCAGTAACTCAAAATACTTCAATCAGGGATTTGAAACTCTTGAGGCTCTTGCAGCTTCAATACTCGATATGGACTATCACATCTTAAGTGATACAACCGAAATAGAGGTCGAAAAATTCGAGAAAGAGTCACTTCAGAAAATGGGACTGATTCCAGAAATACTTCCAAGGTATACAACGACAAACTTTATTCATATAGCTACATGGGGATATGAATCAGGTTACTACAGTTATTTATGGTCGGCTATCTTAGATAGTGATGCCTTCGAAGCCTTTAGTGAAAAAGGTTTGTTTGATCAATCAACTGCAAAGTCATTCAGAGAAAATATACTTGAAAAAGCAGGCAGCGAACCACTTATGCCATTATATATAAAATTCAGAGGAAGGGAGCCAGGCATAGAGGCGCTACTGCGTCAAAGGGGTCTAAACTAGTTTTTTATGTTGACTTGTCTTTGTTTATTGTTTTGTCCTTGTTCATAGGTGCAATAAAAAATAAGAAGCAGAGGAAAAAAATGAGAATAATATTGCTCTTACTTTTAATGGCAATAGGGGTAATTAAAGCTTCAGAGCCACCGGACAATCTGAAATTTATTAGCCATGTAGAGGCTTTCAGAACAGAAGAGAAAATTACAATTGATGCCATTTTATCTGAAGCGGTCTGGAAAGGTCCCGGTTGCACGGGATTTATCCAGCAGGATCCAATTGAAGGCTGCAAGCCTTCGCAAAGATCAGAGGTATGGATAAGATATGATGATGAGGCCATTTATTTTGCTGCCAGGTATTATGATACTAATCCCGATTCCATTTTTGCCCGTCTTGTAAGGCGTGATTACATATGGGGCGATCCATCAGATGGGTGCGTACTTTATCTGGACTCATATGGTGATAAAACAAATGGTTATTTTTTTTACGTCTCAGCAGCCGGGGCACTTGCAGATGGTCTAATTGAAAATGATTTAAAACAGCCCAATGATCTAACATGGGATGCTGTCTGGGATGGAGCTGCAAGAATTGACTCCGAAGGTTGGACAGTTGAGATGAAGATCCCTTATTCACAACTGCGCTTTAAAGATGGCAGCTCCCAGAACTGGGGCGTTAACGTAGAGCGCTTTATAAGCCGCGCAGCTGAGACCGATATGCTTGCTTTTACCCCGCGAAATGAAAGCGGCTTTACCTCTCGATTTCCTGAACTAAAAGGACTCCAGTCAATTAAACCTCCCAGACGGCTTGAAATAATGCCTTATATTACGGGAAAGGCTGAATATATAGGCAATGATACTAATGACCCATTTAATCCAGGGCATAAATATCTTCCTGGTGCAGGACTTGATATAAGAGCAGGCATTGGAAGAAGCCTTACTCTCAATGCAACAATTAATCCGGACTTTGGACAGGTTGAAGTCGATCCTGCTGTTGTTAATCTAACTGACGTCGAGTCTTCTTATGAGGAAAAGCGTCCCTTCTTTACAGAAGGAGTAACTATTTTCCGCTTTGGAAGAGGTGGTATTAACGATAATATTACATTTAACTGGACATCTCCTAATATATTTTACAGCCGAAGGATTGGAAGGGCCCCGCAGGGAAATCTGCCACAGTACGATTATGCAGACGTCCCAAGCGGAACTCATATTCTTGGAGCTGCAAAGCTTTCAGGAAAAATTTCCAATGACTGGAGAATAGGAACTATACACGCAATTACAAAACGCGAGTTTGCACAGATTGATTTGTCTGGTGAGCGTTCAAGTATAGAGATTGAACCACTAAGCTATTATGGTGTACTGAGAGCTCAGAGAGATTATAATTTCGGACGTCAGGGGCTTGGAGCTTTTGCAACATTTACAAACAGGTTCTTTAACGACCGGGAGCTTCAAAACAGCATTAATAAAGATGCACTTGTTGCTGCAATGGATGGATGGACAAACCTTGACAAAGAAGGTACTTTTGTACTAAATGCATGGGCTGCAGTATCAAGAGTTAGTGGTTCTGAAAACAGAATGATATCTCTTCAAAGAGGCTCGGGCCATTATTTCCAGCGTCCCGATGCAAGTTATCTTAAGGTAGATAGTTCAGCTACTTCAATGACAGGATATGCAGGGCGTATTGTAGTAAACAAGAACAGGGGCCCTGTTGTATTTAATGCGGCTTTGGGACTAATGAGCCCGGAGTTCGAAATAAACGACCTCGGATTTAACCTGTACAGTGATCTTATAAATGCTCACCTCTATACAGGCTACAGGTGGAATACTCCAACGTCAATATATCAGAATGCAGGAATTTTTCTAGCTGCATTTACAAGTTATGATTTTGGAGGCAACAGGACAGCACAAGGATACTATACGGCAGGCAGTCTTACATTTCCCAATTTATATGGGATAAGCATTTCAAATATTTATTATCCCGAGACTTACAATAACAGGCGAACTCGCGGCGGCCCTTTGACACTTAACCCTGTTAGCCGCTATACAAAGGCTTCTCTTTATACAGATAGCCGCCTTTGGATGGTGCTGAATCTGAGCGGCTATGCAAGGACAGGTGAAGATGCAGATTCATATTCCGCCTCTACGACACTGGAGATAAAGGTCACTCCGACTCTTACAGTTCAATTTGGCCCTACTTACACAAAGGATGACTTTGGCGCTCAGTGGGTAACTTCGTATGCCGACCTATCGGCTAAGAATACATATTCAAGGCGCTATGTATTTGCACACCTTGACCAAACAACGCTGTCAATGGATACGCGGGCCGATTGGATAATTAGCCCAAAATTAAGTATGCAGCTTTATCTGCAGCCCTTAATTTCAACTGGCAAGTATTCTTTTTTTAAAGAACTGCGAAGATCAAAAACATACGAATTCCTTAAATATGGAGAAGAGGGATCTTCACTTATTACAAAAACAAATGGCACTGGTGAACTTACCTATACATTTGACGCTGATGGACAGGGGCCTGCAGTTTCAAAAACCATTGATAATCCCGACTTTAGATATTTATCATTGCGTGGCAGTGCAGTGCTGCGCTGGGAATATATGCCTGGATCGACGATTTATCTTGTGTGGACACAGAGCAGGCAGGATTATTCCTACAATGGTGATTTCGACTTTGGCCAGTCTATGAATACTATCTTTGACGTGCATCCGGATAATATTTTTATGGTGAAGATATCATACTGGTTATAGCCCTGAGGGTTATAGTTGTTCTTTTTAGAGAAGTTGGCTTTTTGTTAGAGATAAGATGGTGCGGAATGTAGCTCTTTTTTTCAATATTTCAAATGTTGACACATCATCTGAAATTGTATAATTTTCATCGAGGTCAAAAAAAAGGCCCCGACGATTTATTCACAATTTATGGCGCAAAAATGCAAGCATCAAATGAAACCGTTTTTATTGTAAGCGGTATTATTGCTTTTGCTGTACTTCTTTTAATTTCAGCAAAAGCTCTTTTTGGTATAGTTATTATTGATGAGTTGGAAGTTGGTATTGTTATTAAGAAAATCTCTGTCAAGAAACTTGAGGCAGGAAAGCTTATAGCTCTTAATGGTGAAGCAGGTTATCAGGCAGATACTCTTGCCCCAGGATGGCATTTTTATTACTGGCCCTGGATGTATAAGGTTATAAAAGAAAGGGTCATTATGATACCGCAGGGTGAGATAGGCCTTATTGTGGCAAAAGCAGGAGAATCTATTCCTGCAAGTCATATCTTAGGCAAGGTTGTAGAATGTGATAATTATCAGGATGCTCGTGCATTTTTAAGTAAAGGCGGAGAAAAAGGGCGTCAGTTGGGTATACTGACTGCTGGTACATATAGAATCAACACTGCCCTGTTTCAGATTATTACAAAGGCTAATGCAGAATCACACGACATGGCGCCAGAGGATCTTCTGGTCTATCAGGTTGAGGCAGACCAGGTTGGAATTGTTACTACTTTAGATGGTACACCGATTGAACCTGGAGAAATAGCCGGTCCAATAATTTCAGGTCATGATAACTTTCAGAATGCAAGGGTCTTCCTTGAGACCTCTGGCCGCAGAGGTCTTCAGGAGCAGGTATTGCTTTCTGGTTCATGGAACCTTAATCCATGGTTTGTAAAAGTTGAGCAGGTGCCAATGACGGTTATTCCGATAGGTCATGTTGGCGTTGTTATTTCCTATGTAGGGAAAGAACATCAAGATGTAAGCGGAAGTGAATTTAAGCATGGCGACCTTGTAAATGTAGGCCACAAAGGCGTATGGGTAACTCCACTCTATCCGGGTAAGCATCCATTAAACACACGTGTAATGAAGGTTGAGCTTGTTCCTACAACCAATATTGTGCTTAACTGGGCAACAAGAACAGAATCACATAAATATGACGAAAAACTGAACTCAATTACAGTTAGGTCAAAAGATGGATTCTCCTTTAACCTTGACGTCTCGCAGATCATTCATGTCGGCGCACTCGATGCCCCGAAGGTAATCTCAAGGGTAGGATCAATGCAGAATCTTGTAGACCATGTTCTTGAACCTATTGTTGGTAACTATTTTAGGAATTCTGCTCAAGCCTATACAGTGCTCGATTTCTTGACAAACAGAAGTGAGCGCCAGAAAGAAGCTGCGGTTTTTATTGAGCATGCAACTAAAGTCTATGACGTGCAGGCCGTTGATACTTTAATTGGAGATATTACTCCTCCTGCACAGCTTATGCAGACTCAGACAGACAGAAAGATTGCAGAAGAGCAGAAGAAGACATTTGAAGTACAGCAGGCAGCACAGACACAGCGTCAGCAGCTTGTAAGAGAAACTGCAATGGCTGATATTCAGTCGGATCTTGTAAAGTCAGAGCAGGGTGTAAATATCTCTGAGCTGCAGGCAAATTCGCAGGTAAAGAGAGTAAAAGGTGAAGCTGAATCTACAAAACTAAAAGCAGGCGCTGAAGCAGAGGCAACTCGTATGAAGGCAAGTGCAGAAGCTGAAGCTACAAGGCTTAAAGGCAACGGTGAAGCTGAGGCTATCCGCTCGATCGGTAATGCAAAGGCTGAGGCATACAAAGTTGGTGTCGATTCATTAGGATCTAATGGATATACACTTCTGCAGCTAATGCAGGTTATAGGTGATAATGGCCTTCAGATAGTTCCTAATGTACAGGTAACAGGCTCAACTGGACAATCTGGAATTACTGAAGCGTTGATAGGACTGCTGCTCCGCAGCCAGGCAAAGTCAAATGGTCTTGATGATCTACAGGCGCTGAAATCAAATGGTGATGCAAAAGAAAGTAAACCTGGAGTGGCAGGCGGATTTGGTGAGGACGTTACTTTGAGTTAGCTTTAATAAACAAATATTTATATCTTTGTTTAATCAAAGAGATAATCTCTTAACCGCAGTTACAAAAAATTAGCTGCGGTTTTTTTATAATTAAATTAATTTAGGTAGCTTAATGCAATATCCTATTCTAGAATTTGATCCGGCACGTAAGGCCATAATTGAACCTGAAAAAATTGTTAAAAAGATCGATATTTCAGAATACTGCGTAATATCCTTTTTTAAGGAAGTCACAGATAAGCTTATAAACGAGAACAAGGCAAAGAAGGTCTTCACTCTTAGAAGTGAAATGTCTGAGCATCATGTCTATGAAACAGAATTTGACGGGAAAACAATTGCCTTTATTACTTCGGGTGTAGGAGCTCCGCTTGCTGTAGCAATACTTGAGGAGTTAATTGCTTTAGGCTGCAGGAAATTTATAGTATGCGGCAGCGCAGGAGTCTTAGACAGGCAGATACAATGCGGTAAAATAGTAATTCCGGAGAGTGCCATAAGGGATGAGGGAGTCTCATATCACTACCTTCCTCCTTCAAGAGAAGTTAGTGCAAATCCTGAAGCTGTTGAAGCAATTAAAACTGTGCTTTCAAAACATGGAATTGAATATATCCTTTCAAAGACATGGACAACCGATGCAGTTTACCGTGAGACAATTGATAAGGTAAATAAAAGAAGATCCGAAGGGTGTCTTACAGTTGAAATGGAAGCCTCTGCATTCTTTGCTGTAGCAGAATTCCGTCAGGTAAAACTTGGACAAATGCTCTATGGCGGAGATGATGTAAGCTGCGAGGAGTGGGATCACAGGAACTGGCTTAAGCAGCACGATGTAAGGGACCTTCTATTCAGGCTTTCAGCTGAAGCGTGCTTATTACTTTAGGAGTTTACTTTAGAAGTATATTTTAGAAGCTTATAAGCATTAAAAAAAACAAAGCGTGTTATTTTTATATGAAAAATAATTTTCATTTGAGTTATTGATAACTATATTCCATTAAAAATGTCAGTGGTTCAATTTTTTAAAGCAAAGCCCGGAAGACTATAAAAGAATACTTTTTTTCATTCCGGGCTTTATTTTTTTACTTACTTAAATAGTGCTAATTCTTTTATTCATTCATCCAGCCAAGCTTTTCAAAAAGCTTAAAGCCCAGACTAATTACAATTGATAAGACTGTAGCAAGGGCCATTCCCTTAAGTGTAACTGATCCAAAGACAACCTGAGCACCACTAATTCCAATAGTAAGTACGAAAGCTGTAAGTATAAGATTCTTTGGTTTGCTGTAGTCGATCTTTTCCTCTACAAGCATCCTTATACCAGAGGCTGCAATAACACCGAATAGCATGAGCGATACACCTCCCATTACAGGCAAAGGTATAGTCTGAATTGCAGCAGAGAGTTTGCCAAAGAAAGAAATAAGAATTGATATTACGGCTGCCCCGCCTATTACCCATACACTGTATACTTTTGTTATGGCAAGCACACCAATGTTCTCACCATAAGTAGTTGTTGGGACCGAACCAAAAAATCCGGATAAAGTAGTTGAAATTCCATCACCCATCAGTGAGCGGTGCAGTCCAGGATCCTTTACAAGATCTTTTTCGACAATGTTTCCTGTGACAATAAGATGTCCTATGTGTTCGGCAATGACGACAAGAGACGCAGGAACAATAATTAAGATTGCCGACAAATTGAACTGAGGAGTATAGATTGTAGGAGCAGCAAACCATGGGGCATTACTTATGGCATCGAAGTTTACAATGCCCATAAAAAGAGCAATAATATAACCTGAAATTACACCTATTAGAATTGGAATTATTTTGAAGAAGCCCCTGAAAAGAACCGATCCAAGAACAATTATTGCAAGTGTTGACATAGATACAAAAACTGTCTTGGGATCTAAAGGTTGATTATTCTTTGCAATAAGTCCAGCCATATCTGCAGCTGTAGGTGCTAACTCAAGGCCGATAATGGCAACAATAGCTCCCATTGCAGCCGGTGGAAAAACAACATGTATCCATTCAATTCCGAAGAACTTAAAGAGCAAGGCTACTGTAATAAAAATAAGTCCTGAGGCAATAAAGCCACCAAGAGCGGCATTGTAGCCATAATTAGCGATTACTAGAAAAACAGGTGAAAGGAAGGCAAAGCTTGACCCCAGAAAAGCCGGAATCTTTCCCTTGCATATGAAAATATAGATCAGTGTACCAACTCCATTCATCATCAGTACAGTAGCGGGATTTATCTTAAAAAGAATAGGTACGAGTACAGATGCTCCGAACATTGCAA
This sequence comes from Bacteroidota bacterium, assembly GCA_030706145.1. GTDB lineage: Bacteria > Bacteroidota > Ignavibacteria > Ignavibacteriales > SURF-24 > JAUZPB01. The sequence goes on along the minus strand of JAUZPB010000041.1, from coordinate 18,347 downwards.
AAAGATGTTGAAAACTCAAAGGAATACTTTCAGCAAGAGGCGGTCTTTCGTTTACATCAATAACGCGGTGTGCCATTTAACTCCTATTAATTAAAGTTGAAAATATATTGAAAAAAAAGCAATCCACTAAAATTACGGTAGCAAAGGTATGGAATTTCCCTTATATGTTAAAGTTTCCAGGAAGGATTATTGATTGCTTTTTGCTATTTTTTGGTGTACGAATAAAAGACGGAGTAATTTTTAGATGAATTTTATGGCTTCTATTAAGGACCCTGAAAAAAAAGATGAACCATCATGGTGGTTTGTATTCAGGAAAGATGAACTTCTAATGAAGCAAGAAGATGAAGAGATTAGTCTTCCACAATTAAAAGATCTTTCTGAAATAGGAATAAAACCTTTAAGAGTGCAATATCTTGGGGTTTTAGATGAAAAAAATTGTTATTCTGCCGAAATTTCTGCCGATGCAGATGAATCCCTGGAAGGTATGTCCTTCAGGGGTCTGCGCTCACTTCTAGGGGTAATTGATGATGAACTCTTCGGCCTTGCAGGGCGCGCCTTCCAGGTAATGGACTGGGACAGGAGTCACCAGTACTGCGGCAGATGTGGTACAAGGACAGAAACAAAAGAAGGCGAAAGAGCAAAAGTTTGTCCAAACTGCGGACTTGTAAGCTATCCAAGGCTTTCGCCTGCTATAATTGTGGCTGTGGTGAAAAATGGCAAAATTCTTCTTGCTCATTCTGGAAGATTCAAAACTAAACTCTACAGTGTACTTGCAGGTTTTGTTGAGACAGGTGAAACATTTGAAGAATGTGTACAAAGAGAAGTAAAAGAAGAAGTAAATATTGAAGTAAAGAATATAAGATACTTTGGAAGCCAGCCCTGGCCCTTCCCAAATTCGGTTATGATAGGCTTTACGGCTGAATATGCTGGCGGTGAAATAAAGGTCGATGGACAGGAGATCCTGGAAGCCGATTGGTTCGGAATAGATAAGTTGCCTGAGATGTTGCCTGGAAAGTGGAGCATAGCACGAAAACTTATAGATTGGTTTATTCAGTCGCAAAATAAGAAAAATTAAAACTTTTTAAGTTTTTATTAGCATAATATGAACCTGAAGACACTCTGAAATTGTTAGGTAAATAATAACCTTGTAACTAAAAGTATGAAAGAGAGGGTTAGTATTTCTTGACCAGAAGTATTTCAGGGATAAGGAACGATTACCATTTAAGGGAATTGAATGAAGCGGATTTAAAAAAAGATCCTATCGAGCAATTTCAGCTATGGCTAAATGAAGCAATAGAGGCAAAGGTAAACGAACCAACGGCAATGACGCTGGCTACATCTACTTCAGATGGAAAGCCATCGGCAAGGATAGTTCTGCTAAAAAAGGTAAATCAAACGGGATTTACCTTTTTTACCAATTATAACAGCAAGAAAGCAAATCAGATAAATTCCAATCCTTTTGCCGCTCTTGTTTTCTTCTGGGCCGAACTGGAGCGTCAGGTAAGAATTGAAGGAAGGATCGAAAAAATTCCTGCAGATGAATCCGACGCCTATTTCTTTAGCAGGCCCGAAGGGAGTAAGCTTGGAGCCTGGGCTTCACCACAGAGCAAGAAAATAAAAGATAGAACCTACCTTGAAAACATGGTAATGAAATACCAGATGCAGTTCGGAAATAATATAACCAGAAGACCTAAATATTGGGGAGGCTATTTATTAAAACCAGATATAATAGAGTTCTGGCAAGGTAGATCTAACAGGCTCCATGACAGGATAGAGTATTCACACCTTAATGGCAGATGGATCTTAGAGAGACTTGCTCCTTAAAAAAAATAATGCCTTAACTTAAAAAGGAAAGCCTGAATACTATATTGCCTCGTAATAAAATATATCTATTTATTTTATGTTTCTTACGCTGGAAAGGATCTCTGGAAATACATTAATAGCTGAAAATTAGTGGCTGAAAACTTAAGTTAAAATTTAATATCTTATTATTGTAGATCCACTCATAAACAATGGAGGGATAGTAAACTTTGGAAAGCACAAATGAGAAGAGAATGAATGAGTCTTATAGAGGCAGTAGAATGCCTGCTCTTTTTATAGGGCATGGTTCCCCTATGAATATAGTTCAGCAGAATGAATTTACAAAGAGTCTTGAGGAAGTTAAAAAAAAGTTGCCAAAGCCTGATTGCATTCTTGTAATTTCGGCTCACTGGATGACAAAGGGTACATATGTAACTTGTAGTGAGAATCTGATACAGGGTTTTGATTTTTATGGCTTTCCAGATGAGCTCTACCGTGTCCAGTATAATCCAAAAGGTTCTCCGGATTGTGCCCGCTCTGTAATTCAGCTCTCTGGTCCCGAGGGAAGAATTAAATGTGATTATTCCAGAGGACTCGATCATGGGTCCTGGGCAATTCTTAAGGTCCTTTTTCCTGAAGCAGATGTACCCGTAATCCAGATGAGCATTGATCAGACAAAGCCTCCGGAATATCACTACAAACTAGCCTCAAAGCTTTCTATACTTAGAGACAGGAAAATTCTTGTAATAGGGAGCGGAAATATTGTACATAATCTTAGATCCATCGACTTTAAGGACATGGATGCTGAACCCTTCAGCTGGGCTGTTGAGTTTGATATGAAGGTAAAAGGTTTTCTAAAGGATAAAATGCACAGTGAACTTCTTAATTATAAGCAGCTTGGAAACGTGGCCTCTATGTCCGTTCCTACTCCAGAACATTATCTGCCGCTGCTTTATGTAATTGGTATGCAAGGTGAGTCTGACGAGCTAAACTTTATTTATGAAGGTTTTCAGAATAAAGCTGTCTCAATGAGATCTTTTATTATAGGATAAAAAATTATTTCTTGCTCCCCCACCTTCCTTCTAAGGGAAAGTGGGGGAAAAGAATATGAGAAGAAATAAGCAGCTCTATTTGGTTTGAGCTACTATTTCCTTTGCATGGTTATTTGCAACAGCAAGCTCAACACTGTTCTGATTTGATTGTTTTATCTTATCTATAAGTTGTGTCGCTTTCTGAGTGTCTCCTTTTTTCTGGTAAGCCATTGCCTGGTAGTACCAGGTCATTGGATCTTCATTATCTGCTTTATCAAAATGTGAAAGTGCATCATCAAATTTATTCTGCTTTAGGGAAAGAAGTCCCATAATAGCTTCATATTTTTTGTCATTCTGCGGAGTATTTGCACTGCCAAGTACCTGATCTTTGCTTTGAAGTTCATTGCTTGCAGCATCAAGCTTATTGGCTGTGACCATACCATAGAGCTTATTAAGTTTTACATCACTCATAAGATTATCTTTTAGATTATCTGGCAGGTTGGAGCTCTCAATTTTTTCCGAAGCCATATCAAAATGTTTCATTGCTTCATCAGGCTTTCCATTTTCTGCAAGTATGAAGCCCTCCATATTATGAGTGCCGACAACAGTAGGAATGGAATTATCATTTTCTGCAAGTGAAATACGCTTATCCAGCGCATTTAAAGCATTAGTAATATTTCCTTCACGTACAAAAGATACAGCTTCGTTGTAGAGTGAAGCATATTTCCAGTTTAAAGAAGGCGACTTGTCAAAAGCTGTCTGATAGTATTCTCTTGCCTTGGCATAATCTCCCTTGAAGAGATAGTTATTTCCAATTCCTTCTAATGCCGAAACAAAGACAGGATCAATATCTATTGCTTTCTGGTACTGCTCAATTGATGCATCGTATCTTCCGTTCTTCAGTAGGAGCTCTGCATATGAGTCGTATGGATTAGGACTGTCAGGAAGCAGAGAAATATATTTTTTGAAGGCTTCTTCTGCTTTATTAAAGTCATTCTTATCCGAATATGTGTATCCCATTACATTATAAACCGGGGCAAAATTCGGGTCAATTTCGACTACTTTCTGATAGTGCTGAATTGCAGCATCAAAATTCCTGTTTGAAAACTGTTCGAAAGTCCCGGCAATGAGCTCTACTCTTTTATCCTTGGGGAACATACTTAAAAGTTTTTGTACCTCGTCTTTCACTTTTGAAGTATTTCCTTCAAACTGTGCTTTATAAAATGAGATAAGATGTTTTTCGCCCTCTGAGACTTTGTCCATAAGGCTTTCTGCTTTGTCGAAATATTGTTTTGAAGTACTGTAGCTGCCTGAAGTTGTTGCCAGTCCCACATATCCTAGTGCGAAGTTAGGATCGGCATTAATGGCATCCTGGAAAAGTGCTTTTGCTTTCTCAAATTGTATATTATCTGCATATTTAAGTCCTTCCAGATATTTATCCCTGGCCTGAGACGATGTTGTAGTAATTGGAACTTCATCTTTAGAAAGTGACTGCTGGTCCGTAGTAGTAGTGGTCTGGGTTTGCTGCTGAGGGTAAATTACCGAAGGATTTACTACAAAGGGAATCAAAACTAAGAATAACACAAACAGTTTGTTGTATTTTTCCATAAAGCCCTCCTGTCTTTTTTAATAAAAATGGCAAGGTAAAAAACCTTAAGATTATTTTAAGTTTAATAATTTAGAAATTAAAGAAGCTTCAGTTTTGTGCCAGAACCGAAGCTTAAAAGAACCTATATTTTTGCCCCTCTAATGTCAAGGTCCAAAATCTTTGCCCCCGGAAAGATAGAGAATTTTCAGAATTGTACTGGAGAAGGTTTTGAAAATTGGAACTGGTTGAATTGATAGAAAATAGCATTTTGCTTAAATAAACTGAATCTTTCTCCGCCTGGCTGGACAGTATTGGGATAGTAGCCCAGCATTAGCTGAAAAGTTGGAAATATAAGGTGCTCATTTCTTATTCTGATCCCTATTCCAAAGCCGCTGTATAGTTTGCTTTGATAAAGTGAGTTTTCTGCAGGAGAAAGGAGTGCAAGATCGGCAAATGTAATAAGGGCCATCTTAAAGCCAAAAAACTTGATGGGAACAAAATAATCGGTCTCATAGTTGAGTGTGAGTTTTTTATTCCCTTTTAATAAATTGTCATTAAAACCTCTTAGGCCGTGTTCGTTATTAAGATCCAGTATCTCCTGGTGTGATTGTGAATCATAACTGTGCGAGTATCTGCTTCCTATATAATGACGCCACATCCAGCCTCCAATAGGAAGAAGTTTTGAAAAGTAAAGCAGTTCAAAGACAGAGGTGCCATTAAGCCAGTTTTGATCAACTCTGAAAGCGCCCATCTGCAGGCCTGCATAGAGGTAGCCGAAATTCTCATCATAAAGGCTGTAACCCGACTTAAATCCAAAATAAGGCCTCTTAAAGGAACTTCCCTTTTCTATGCCGTAGATGAATTCGGCAATCGATCCAAGCGGTATATCTTCAGTTTTCCCGAGTCCGAAGATGTAACTGTCCTGATAGTATTTTTTAAGAGAAAAGCCGAGGCGTCCAAGATAAAAGGTACTGTTCTGGTAAATACCCATTGTGTCATAGGATGGTCTTTCCAAATAAGTCGTGTGAATTATTCTTCCTGAAACGTTGAATCTGTTTTGATTTACTGTATTAGGGTCGAAGGGCTTAACATCAAAAGCATAGCCTAACCAGTAGTCCTGCTGGCTAAACTTTACATTACCATCTAATAATAAAGTATCCATTAAAAGGAGTTGCCTGTCTTTATACCAATCCAGGCTAATACCCCCTGCCCAGTTAATTACGGGCGAGAAAAAATCCCTGTTTATACTTAATCCATATTTCCTTAGGTCTTTGTCTGTAAGGTAATAGAGTTTTGCCGTAAGATATGTCCTGTCGATGTTATTAAAAGTATAACTTCCATCCCAGTCCCATCCACGGTTATAATGGTCGTCAAACTTAATTCCCCCGGTCATTTCATTGCCAAGTCCCAGGAAATTAATATCCTTAAAGGACAAATTGCCCTCTTTATCTCCCGGATGGTATGCTGCTCCGCCTGTTATGCTCCAGATATCCTGAACATATACCATTACATCTACGCTGTCTTTATTATTTTTTATTCCGCGTGCAACAATGCGGGCATCATAGATATATGGACTCTGTCTTAAGATACGTTCGCTTTCCTGGAGGTCAAAAGGAAGAAGAGTTGATCCTTCATAAAACAGAAGCTTGTCTTTTATAAGCCAGTCCTTTGTCTCCAGATGAACAGCATTGCCTGCTCTCTGAAGCCAGTTTTCCGCAGTATCCAGGGGATGGTCGACAGATGTTCCGAAAACGTCAAGGACCCTTATATTAATTTTTCTGATAATCCGGCCGCTATATTTTTTGTTTATCTTGTCGACTTGCCTATGTCTGCTCTCTTTTGTTTCTTCATCTTCACTTACAAGAAAGCTACGCACAAGCTTGGAGAAAAAATTATCTTTTCCTGAAAAATCTTTTACCTTCTCAACAATTGTCTTTGAGCTGTCTTTACTGCTTCTGCTGCCTCCTGTTTCATCTTCTATGTCGTCCTGCGCCAGAACCCTAGAGGAAAAAATAAACAACAGTGCAAATAGGACAAAAAGAAAAACAGAGCTAAAAAGTGAACTAGTCAGTCCGGTCTTAGGGCCTATGATTTCAATTTTCATTTATCCAATACAAAGGGATATAAAGTTAAACAATCTGAATAGAATTGTGCGGAAAACTTCTGACCATTTTTAATAAAACTATTTTATAAAGGGCAGCAAATAATTCTTTTCAAGGACAATATATGAACAAGCAAACAATCTATCTATGGTAAAACTTATAACTTAAATAAGCTGCTTTTCTTAATAAACTTCTTTCCTTGATAAGCAGCTTTTTTTTGCCTGAGGACAAAAAAAGAAAACTACAATTTAGCTTTAAGATTAAATACGTCCTTTAAGGCCTGTTTTGCTGCATGAAAGCCGCACATTCCATGTACACCTCCTCCTGGAGGAGTAGAAGAAGAACAAATATATAAACCTTTTACGGGCGTTTTATAAGGTCGTAGACTTATAACAGGCCTTGTAAAAAGCTGCCGCCAATCCTGAACACCGCCGTTGATGTCTCCGCCAATGTAATTTGGGTCATAGCTCTGAAAATCCATCGAATTCATAGAATGCTTAGCAATAATTGTTTCCTTAAAGCCTGGGGCAAATCGTTCTATCTGGTTTTCTATAACTTCTGTCCTGTCCTCTGTTGATCCATTTGGTGTATGGCAATAAGCCCATACGGTATGTTTTCCCTCCGGAGCTCTCGAAGTGTCAAAAAGGCTTTGCTGTGCAAGGAGAACCAGTGGAAACTTAGGATTCTTGCCACTCCAAACCATGTTTTCAGACTCTAAGATCTCATCGAAAGTCCCGCCTATGTGGACTACACCGGCCTGTCTGCACCCATCGTTCTTAAAGGGTATAGGGCTATTGGTAGCAAAATCCACCTTAAAGACTCCGGTACCATAGCGGTAAGCTTCAAGCTTTTTTCTATATGCTTCAGGCAGCCTGTCACCTGCTATCTGAAGAATTTGTTTAGGTGTTATATCAAGCAGAACTGCCTTTGAATCTGGCAGTTCAGAAAGAGATGCAACCGGAGTATTTGTATAGAATTCTCCGCCTAAAGAAGAAATATAGGATCTTAATGCTTCAGTAATTGCTTGTGAGCCTCCTTTGGGCAGGGGCCAGCCAGTAACATGAGCTAAAGTCCCAAGTATAATCCCAAAAGCTGCTGTAAGAGGCCTTTCCAATGGTATCATAGAATGTGCCGCAAGTCCGGCAAACAAAGCCTGGGCTCTGAAATTCTTAAAATGCCTTTCGGCAAAATTTTTGGCAGATTGTATAGCACCTATTCCAAAGCTTAAAAGTGCAAATGGGTGTCTGGGGAACCTAAGTGGGCCAAGTATGTCATCTGCAATCTGATACCACCTGGAAGACATATCCTGCATTAACCTGTAGTATGCCTCACTATCGTTGGGATCAATTGTCCTTACAGTTGAAGTGATGGATCTTTTTACTATTGAAGCCGATCCATCATCAAATGGGTGTGCAAGCAAAACAGGTGGAAAGATCCATTCTAAGCCATGTTCTTTAAGTGGCAGCTTGGCAAAAAAAGGAGAAGCTATGCCAAGAGGATGTATTGCCGAGCATACATCATGAACGTATCCTGGCAGTGTAAGCTCTTTCGAGCGCATTCCACCACCTATAGTCTCTTTTGCTTCGATAACGGCAACAGTTTTACCTGCCTTGAGCATTGTAATGGCAGCTGCAAGTCCATTTGGACCAGAGCCTACGATCACGGCATCATATTGGGTTTTCAATTTATTGGAGTCCCTGTTTTATTACCGCATTATTTTACTGCTGTATTAGTCTAAGCAGGTCTTCCGGGCTGCCATTTCTAAGTTCATCAGCAGAAGGCATTTTCTCACGGCGCATCAGTTCTTCAATTGCGGCTATTTCCTTATCACGGTTATTACCTGCGGCTGCGTAGACCTGATTATCTTTAATGTAATATGCAATAAAATCTTTAGATTTTACATCTCCTTTTATAATAATTTCGTCCCACTGTTTGGCGTGCCCTACATAACGTAGCTCCAATCCAAGCTGGTGTGTCCAGAAGAAAGGTACAAAGTTATCAGGCGTAACATTTCCAAGCATATTATGAGCTGCATTTTTCCCCTGCTGCTGAGCAGTTCTCCAGTGTTCTATTCTTAATACTTCACCTGAACGCCAGTCAGGAAAGCTTACTATATCTCCTGAAGCAAATACATCCTCGGCTGCACGGAAGAACTGGTCAACTTTTATTGATCCATCTTTTTCTAATGATATACCTTTAATAAAATCTGTAGCTGGTTTTACACCAATTCCAACGACAACAATATCGGTCTCAATTTTCTCTCCATTTGAAAGCACAACGGCTTCTACTCTTTTATTGCCTTCGAAACTTTCTACTGATGTTTCCATGCGGAATTCCACGCCGTTTTTTTTGTGCAGGTCAAAAAACAAACCGCCAATTTCGCTGCCAAAAGCCTTTTCAAATGGAACCTTATCTGGTGAGATGACTGCAACGGAGAGTTTTCTTTTCCGAAGACTGAAAGCTGCTTCCATTGCAATAAAACTGCTTCCAATTATAACAACTCTTCTGGCTTTAACTGTTGATTCAATTATTCTATCGGCATCATCAAAGGTGCGCAGGTAAAATATGTTCTGAAGCTTCGAGCCCGGTATTTCAAGTCTTTTGGGCGTTCCGCCTGTAGCAATTAGCATTTTATCGAAAGATAAAGTATTACCGTTTTCAAATCTTATCTGCTTTTTTTCGGCATCTGCTTCTGTTACTTTCATCTGTTTTATTATCTCAATGCCATAACTGCTAAAAAAGTCATCTGTCCTTAAGGGCATCCATTCATCAGGTGCCGAACCCATGAGGTATTCCTTGCTTAAATTTGGACGGTCATAAGGTGTATGGTTTTCGTATGTGAGCATTAGTATCCGTCCTTTAAACCCATCTTCTCTTAAGGTCTGTGCTGCCATGTAGGCAGAAGCCCCTGCCCCTAGTATAACAAATGTCCTTGAATCTTTTTGTGCCTCATATGTTGCCATCTCAGGCGTGCGGCCATTTTCAACGTTTTCAGGGAGTCTTAAAATTATATCTTCACCATTAAGTATTACATCATACCTGTTGAGTGAATTAAAAGCAGGAGGCTCAATTGCTTTGCCTGTCTTTATATTGAAATATGAATGGTGCCAGGGGCATATAACATTTTCTCTGCAAAGAATTCCCTCTTCAAGCGGAGCTCCATAATGTGTGCATAATCCATCTATTGCATAGACTTTTCCTTCTGACCTTATAAGTAAAAAGCTATGTTTATCTATAGTAACAGATCGCATTTCATTTTCTTCAAATTCGCTCAGCTTACCTATGTTGATATCCCTGTATTCCATATTCTTTCTCTCCCTGCACAGATTTTCAGGTTGAAAACTTACAAATCTATTGACTATTAGTTTAGAGTAATTAGCTTAGAGCTATTAGCTATAGAGCTATTAGCTATAGAGCTATCAGAATAAAATAATATTTAATTGTCCAGTTCTCAACATACAAAACATTCTTATAGGCACTGTGTGATCAGGAGAACAAAATTTTCCCAATTTATGGCAATACAGTATAAAACAGGCTGCACTATAATACCCTTGACTGAGAAAGAAGATTTCTATTACTTATAAAAAGAACCTTTTTTAGGAGGCTAAATAAATGCTTCGCAGCGTAAAAGAGCTTTCGGGATTAAATATCCTGGCAAATGATGGCGAGATTGGAAATGTATATGAATTTTATTTTGATGACCAGAACTGGACAATAAGATATCTCGTGGTAAAAACAGGAAACTGGTTATCTAATAAACAGGTACTTATCTCTCCTGCAGCAATAGGTAAACCGGAGTGGGATAAGAAGAGGCTTCCTGTTAATCTTACAAAAGAACAGATAGAGAATAGTCCCGATATATCGACCGATAAACCTGTCTCACGTCAAAATGAGATTGACCTGGTTAATTATTATAACTGGCCTATGTACTGGGATTTTGAAATGGGAATGGCAGTAACACCAGGAGCTGCATATCTGACGCAAAAACCACTTATTGAGCAGATGAATAATCCAGATACTCCTTCAGGTAAAGAGAAAGAACAAGATGAGAAAAAACAAGAGGAGAAGAAAGGTGATCCTCATCTTCGAAGCAGCCGCGAAGTTAATACATATAAGATACAGTCAACAGACCGAGAGATAGGATATCTAAAGGATTTTATTGTGGATGATAATACATGGATTATACGCTATATTGTTGTCGATACGGGAAGCTGGATATCTTCAGGAAGAAAAGTGCTTGTTTCACCACATTGGATTGAGAAAATAAACTGGAATGAATCTAAGGTACATATAGCTTTATCGAGCGATAGCATAAAAAACAGCCCGGAATATAATCCTTCAGAGACACTGGGCAGAGAGTATGAAGAAATACTCTATGAGCACTATGGACTGCCCAAGTACTGGCTTTGACAAAAACCGGCTTTGACAAAAAACGGCTTTGACAAGTATTGGCTTTAAAAGGCTGCAATCTTTTTTTTGTTTTTTTTACTTTGTCTTTAACCTTTTATCTTCTATGAATTTTGCCTTAAAGGGGTTGCCTTCAGCTCTGAATATTTTATTATTTGTAATATCAAAAATAGATGACCAAACAGTATCAAAGTTAAGCGACTTATCATACTGACACATAAAGCCCTCTTTGCCAGTTAAGATACTCTTTGCATGTCCTAATGCATCACTATATGCTTTGTCTTTCAAGGCCTTATATGCCGTTAGGTATCTTTCTTCTGAAAAATAGGTATTGCCATCGCTTGCATCATACTTTTTCATTTTTTCAGTAGTAAAATGGTTTACCGTAATAATGAAGTTTTTTCCACATCTGCTTTTTTCCGGAAGCCTGAAGTTTATTTCCTTTGGATTACATTCAGCTACAACCATCTCTCCACTTTTATCTGCAAGAAGTATATTGCAGCTTGAAGCAATTGGAAGATTTTTCAGTGAATGGATTCCATCAGAAACTGCCCTGCAGTTTTCCAGAATATATCGCACAAGGAAAACCGAATTTAAGCCTGGTCTTATCTCTTCGAGTTTCGGCATTACAAACGTCATAGCTGCTACGAGTCCATGCTGGTTTATTCCTTCCTCACCGTTAATAAAAGAAGATGTATTCAGAATAAAACGGCTTTTACCTTCGGGTTCATAATACTCGCTTTTGCTTACTTTCTTTAAAAATGGCGGAAGATCATTGTTTCTTGCGTAATAGGTCTTATCACCGGACTGAAAACTAAAGGCTGTACATCCTTTTACTTCAACAGATTCCATTTCGTCAATATTATACAGGCAACAACCCATACACATCATCCATGAAGTAAATAGTTCATTGTCATATTCAATTACATCTGTTATTCCCTTTATCTCTTCTGCTGCCTCAGGAAAAAACTTCCTTAAGAGGTTTCCGCTTTCTTTTCCAAAACCCCTCTGGAACTTATCTAGCCTTATTGGAAACTGTGCATTACAGCCTTTGAATATTTTGCCCATTTTTTGCCCCATCTGATAATGGCTGCCTTTTAGTCTTGGATGATACATTTTCCCCTTTATTGATGTAAATAAATTTAATTAAAATTTTAAGTATTGTACGCAGATATAAAAACATTGTCAAGCTACTCTTTTATCGAATTTGACCATCTCGCGATTTTTAATATCTTTTAAGTATGTTCAACTTACATTCATAAAAGGAGTAAATATGTTAAAGAGTGTATATAGTGCTGTTTTATTTTTTCTGTTCCTTTCAGTTTTAACTTATGGACAACAAAGTAATTCGGCAGAGGAGATAAACAGTGCAATTGCAGTACTAGAGCCTACGCAAGGCAATAAAGTAACAGGGACATTGACATTTACAAAGCTTCAGGAAGGAAGCGGTGTTCAGATAACAGGCGACATACAAGGTTTAACTCCAGGCAAACATGGTTTTCATATACACCAGTATGGTGACTTAAGCTCATCAGATGGAAAATCTGCCGGGGATCATTATAATCCAACAAATATGCGCCATGCAGGCCCAGATGATACAATGCACCATGCTGGCGATATGGGCAATATTACAGCAGGCACTGACGGAATAGCTCATGTTGACGTAAAGCTTTCGTCAGATATAAGTTCTCTTATCGGGCGCTCGGTTGTTGTCCATGAAAAAGAAGACGACCTTATGTCGCAGCCTGCAGGCAATGCCGGTGCCAGAATAGCAGTAGGCGTAATTGGTATAGCAAAAGCAAAGTAGGATTATTTTTACAATGAAAGGAGCAGGTAGAGTTCATACAGGTAAAGTCCATATAGGAACTTCAGGCTGGAATTACCAGCACTGGAAAGGTATATTCTATCCTGAAGGCCTAAAAAGCAAGGACTGGCTTGAATTCTACAGCAAGAGATTCTCTACAGTTGAAATAAATTATTCATTCTATAAACTTCCGGATAAAGAATCTTTTGAAAACTGGAGGGAAAGTGTCTCTGGCAGTTTTATCTTTACTGCTAAGGCTAACCGTTATCTTACACATATGAAAAAGCTAAACGAGCCGGCTGAAGCACTTGGAAAACTCTTAGACAGGGTTGCAGCCCTAAAGGAAAGACTTGGGCCAGTATTATTTCAGTTTCCTCCATTCTGGAATATTAACTATGAGAGGCTAAGCAAGTTTGTTTCTATCTTACCTAAAGTATTTCGCTACTCATTTGAATTCCGGCATCCTGGCTGGTGGCGCCCTGAAATATTAGAACTTCTGAAAAATAATAATATCTCTTTTTGCATCTATGAGATGCCCAAGCTTGTAACACCAAAGGAGATTACTTCGGATTTTGTGTATATGCGTTTTCATGGGCCTGATATTCCCTTCAAGGATCATTTTGATGAAGAGGTACTTTTGCCTTGGGCAGATTCTATAGTTGAATGGGCTGGAAAAGGTAAGGAAATATTTTGCTACTTCAATAACGATCAATACGGATTTGCTTTGCAGGATGCCGATATTCTGAAAAAACTCCTGCAAGACAGAGAGGCTGTTTAATAGAAACAAGTAAATAAAGGCTGTAAATTCTCGGAAAGTTCATCCTACATGCTTGTAATAACGAAGGAATAAATATCTTCTTTCTCTCTATCTTTGAGAAAAAATAGATGAGCATATTAAATGAATATAAAAAATAAAATAACTGAGCTGTTTTCTATTGAGCATCCAATAATTCAGGCTGGTATGGTCTGGACTTCAGGATGGCGCCTTGCTTCGGCTGTAGCAGAATGTGGAGGCCTGGGTCTTATAGGTGCAGGTTCAATGAAAGCTGATCTTCTAAAAGAGCACATTCAAAAATGCAGAAGGGCAACAGCAAAATCTTTTGGTGTAAATATTCCTCTTCTTAGAGAGGATGCCTCAGGCTTAATTGATGTTGTAATAAGTGAAGGTGTAAAGATAGTCTTTACATCGGCCGGTCATCCGGGAAAGTTCATAGAGATTCTGAAAAAAAATGATGTAAAAGTTGTTCATGTTGTCCCTTCGCTTAAGTATGCCCTTAAGGCCGAGAGTGTAGGCTGTGATGCTGTTGTTGGTGAAGGTGTTGAAGCTGGCGGGCATAACGGAATTGATGAGCTTACAACATTTGCTCTTATACCTCAAATATCCGATGCATTAAAGATTCCTGTAATTGCAGCAGGAGGTATTGCAGATGGACGTGGTATACTTGCAGCATTTGCTTTGGGTGCGCAGGCAGTGCAGATTGGAACCAGGTTCGCAGTTACTATTGAATCTTCTGCCCACGCTAAATATAAAGAGCGTATCTGCAAGGCAAAGGATAATGATACTGTACTATTGCTAAAGAGGATTGGACCACTAAGGACAATTAAAAACGATTTTACATCAGATCTTATAAAAGCAGAGCTTGCAGGTGCAGATGAGGAAAGCTTAAGGCAGCTCTTAGGGAAAAAACGCGAAAGAGAAGGAATATTTGAAGGAGACGAGAAAAACGGGCTGATGGAAGCCGGACAAGGCGCTGGCCTTATCCGGAATATCCCTACCGTAAAAGAATTATTTTTCGAGCTCTTAGAACAATATGATAAGGCCTGCATGAAAATACTTAAGTTTGACCTTATTGAATAACCTTCCACATTAGTATGTGGGAGTTAATCTAAGAGTTACAGTAACTTGTGTGTATTTATTTCTTTCACTAACTATCATAACACTGCCCGAAAAGAGGTCTGCTGCTTTTTGTACTATGGTAAGCCCAAGTCCATTGCCTTCTTGCTGATGGAATTTCCTTCCAAACTGAATAAATGCACTTATCTTTGCTATTTCTTCAATACTCATCCCCTTCCCATAATCTTTAATGATCAGAATAAACAGGTCATCTTCAGTTCTGGAGCTTATTTCAATGGGTGTGCCTGATTGTGAAAATTTCATTGCGTTCTCAGTCAGTTCCATTACTACCAGATGCAAAAATTCCTCTGTAATTAAAGCACCCGAACTAGTAAGATGGTACTTAATATCATCTGTTCTTCCATATTCATCGGCTTTGGATAAAGCAGAGCCGCGTATTACAAACTCTGTTTCATTAAGATACCTGTCTTTTAATTCATTCTTTCTATTAGCATCAGACTGAATACAGATTATCTCTGAAAGAGCTATGAACTTTTCTACTGTCCTGTGAAGCCTTTTGTTGCTTTGATCTATCTTGCTTACCATATCGTAAATTTCATCAGCTGAAAGAAAATAATAGCTCTCGGTAATTAGTTGTGAAAAACCTGAAATAGATGAAAGAGGAGTTCTAAGTTCGTGAGGCACATACATCAATATATTATTAACAACTTCATCCACAGCTACAGAAGCTCTTTTACTTTTATTTAATCTTACTTCAATTGCCTTTAATAATTCAGATGCATCGTATGGCTTTGTTATAAAGTCGTCTGCTCCATGATTCATTCCGCCTCTAAATGATAAGTCATCGTTTTTTGCAGTTAATAAAATAAATGGAATGTTCTGCAAGATTGGATTTTCCTGAACTGTTTCCAATAGCTTAAAGCCATTCATCTTGGGCATCATTATATCTGAAATTATAAGGTCAGGGAGAGAATTCTTCAAAATTGAATTTTCCAAATAGCTAAATGCATCAGCGCCGTCTGTGGCCTGGATGGATTTATAGCCGAAGTTATCAAGAAGTTCGGCTAAGTTATTTCTTACCTCAGGTTCATCATCTACTATAAGTATACTACTACTACACATCTTCTTTCTACCTCCGGGATATTTTTATTGCAATATTCGCTAAACAACAAGGATTTTGGTAGAAAAAAGTTGTAAACGCACATATAATGTTGTAAGCGGAAAAAGTACAAAGGTATTATGTAAAAAATAGAAGAACACAAATAAAAAATAGAAGAGTAAAGGTGAAAATTATAAGGCGCAGGTAAAAAGATTAAGTCTTAATTTAAGTACTTTAGGTCTACTTACACTATTACATGAATTGTATTTTAGAAGTTAATTGAAAATAAATTATATTACAGAAGATTTGATCTTTACGGCATAGCGCTGACTTATAATAAAACTGCGGTGTGAATTCTTTAGGTAGATCTTTAAAGAACGCTTGTACCACTTCTCTATTCTGTCTATAAAATTAATATTTATTATAGTAGACCTGTGAATCCTTAAGAATTCAGAATCAGGGAGTACTTGTTCCCAATTTCTGAGAGATTTTCTTATCAAAAAATTATGTCCATTGTTCAGATAAACAGTAGAGTATATGTTTTCTGCTTCAATGCAGACTATATCTGAGAGCTTGATAAATTCGGGCTTGCCCTCTACTATAAGCGTGATTCTTTCAGTGTAGCCGGGTTTTCTGCCTGTTTTCTTTTTCTCTTTTTTGATCAGGTTTTTATATGCCTCGGCTTTTTCTATCCTTACATTAATGGCTCTTAACAGATCATTTGCATCATAAGGCTTTACAATATAATCAGCAGCCCCATATTCCATTGCCTCTCTAAGATCGGTCATTTCCTTTTTTGCTGTAAGAAATATCAGTGGGATCAGCTTTGTAGAAGTGTGAGAGTTTAGTTCTTTTATAACATCAATTCCACTTAAACCTGGCATCATAATATCGCTGATAATAAGGTCGGGCAGAAGTTCCTTGCTAAGTAGTATTCCTTCTTTGCCTGTCGAAGAAGGAATTACCTTAAAGCCAGATTCTTCCAAAAGGTCAATTAGTCCTGAACGGACCTCTATGTCATCTTCTATTATGAGTATTTTCTTCATATCAGGTTTTTAAGTCAATTAAGAGAAAAAAGAGGGCCTATGTTTCTTCAGGATGTTTCCTCGGGTGCTTTAATAAATATTTCTGAAATGATCTTTAAGAGTCCTTTGGCATCATAAGGCTTTAGAATAAAATCGCAGACGCCGGCTTCAAAACTTTTAAGACTCTCAGACTTTTCAGCTTTGGCTGAAATAAATATTACAGGAATATTTGAAGTCTTTTCCTCTTCCTTGAGCATTTTTAAGAACTCATATCCATCTGTTTTGGGCATAAGTATGTCGCTAAGTATTAGGTCCGGCATTACCTGCTTGGCTAGAGAAAAACCCTGTTCTACGCAGTGTGCACTATAGACATAATAGCCGCATTCTTTAAGTAAATCCGATAGTGAGGTAGTGATATCCGGGGAATCATCTACTATTAGGATCTTTTCCATTTTTCAACCTATGCAGTTGGAATATTTATATAGAAAGTTGTCCCTTCGTTAACCTTGGATTTAAGTTTTATATTTCCATTGTGCATCTCTACAGATCTTTTTACAATGGAAAGCCCTAGTCCGGTACCTGGAATATTTCCTACGTTTTCAGCTCTGATAAAAGGTTCAAAAAGTAAATCTATATTCTCTTCGGGTATTCCTATCCCCTGGTCTGCAATTTCGATAGATGCTATATTATCGTTTATATCAACAATAAATTTAATCTGCCCCCCATTAGGTGAATACTTAACAGAATTTACAAGAAGGTTCAGCAATATCTGTTTTAAGAGCTTTTCGTCGGCCATTAGAAAATGCTCTGGACTGTTATAAGAAAAGAAAATTTCGTGATTTTCCAATTTCCGAAGCTTGACGTTTTCTATTACTTCACAGCATAGATTATAGAAGTTGATATTTTCAGGTCTAAAGGTAACTTTCCCTGTCTCTGTCCTGCTAATAGTAAGTACATCATCAAGCAATTCGATCATGTATTTAACGGTTCGCCTGATCTTTGAAGTATGTTCTTTGAATTTTTCCTCTTTCCAGTTCTTCCCAAACATCTCCAGCAGGTCAGCCGATGCAAGTATTACTGTAAGAGGTGTCCTGAATTCATGCGAAGCATTTGAAATAAATCTGGACTTTAAAGAGTTGAGTTCCTTTTCTTTTTCAAGTGCGATTTTTATATCGGCTTGCATTTGCCTGTATTCAGTAATATCCTCAATTATTCCTATAATTCCTTCTAATGCTCCATAAGGATTAACATAAGTAGCTTTATTTATAGTAACATAATGTTCAGTGCCAAATAAACTATTATAATGAAATTCCAGGAACTGATTTCCCGGATTATTGAAAAGTTCAGAATCTTTCTGCTCATTTACTTCTGCTACTTCCTTTGGAAAAATATCGTAGGCCGTTAGCCCAATTACCTCATCTTTTGGTCTATGGAACAGTTCTCCAAAGGCTTTGTTGCAATCTATATATCTTCTAGTCTTAGATTTAATAAAGAGAGGTTTAGGTATAGTATCAATAAGCGTTCTAAGGAATTCAACCTGGCTCTGTATCTTCTCTTCAGAAAGCTTCTGCTTTTTTATCTCCTCTTCAAGCTTCTCATTTAACTGCACCAGCCTTGCAGTCCTTTCCTCTACAGT